>JAUZPS010000405.1 GCA_030705945.1 Bacillota bacterium | reverse complement strand
TATATAAAACTTTAGAGTTCATTATCTATATAAAAAGCACTATTAATCTTACATTTGACGGAGCAAAATAACGAACGCTTTAACGTTATTTTGCGATAGGCAAATGTAAAAGATTAATTTATTTTAATCTATAAAGGATATGGAATCGGAGGATTTTTTAATTGGAAAATAGCAAGGACAGGGGCAATATACAAGTCGCTCCGGAAGAAATAGCATTACAGTATAAATATATGAATGACATAAAAGAGATTAATGCCAGCGATGAAACAAATTATGGCAGGAAGAAAAAAGTATTCCTACAATCCTTTGGCTGTCAGATGAATGAGAATGATTCTGAAAGACTTCTCGGGATGCTTTCAGAAATGGGTTATATAGAAGCAAATAAAGCAGAAGATAGTGATGTTGTGATATTCAATACATGCTGTGTAAGGGAGAATGCTGAAGAAAAGGTATATGGCCATCTGGGAGCCCTTAAAAAGCAAAAGACTGACAATCCTGACAAAATTATAGCTGTATGTGGTTGCATGATGCAGCAAGGTGAAGTAGTGGATCACATACGTAAAAAATACAGACATGTAGATATTGTTTTTGGCACACATAACTTGCATAAGTTTCCTGAGCTACTATACAGAACAATTAATACAAAATCTACTGTTATTGATGTTATGGAGTCTGCCGGATCTATTGCTGAAGGTATGCCTATAGAACGAAAGGATGCTATAAAAGCCTGGGTTACTGTAATGTATGGCTGCAACAACTTCTGCTCATACTGCATAGTGCCATATGTCAGGGGCAGAGAGCGCAGCAGAAATATTGATGACATTGTAAATGAAATAACAGTCCTTGGACAACAAAATTATAAAGAAATTACATTGTTAGGTCAGAATGTTAATTCTTATGGGAAAGATTTAGGCAACGAAATCAGTTTTGCAAAACTGATAAGGGAGATAAATCACATAGAAGGTATTGAAAGAATTAGGTTTATGACGTCGCATCCGAAGGATCTTTCGGAAGAACTTATTTTAGCAATGAGGGATTGCGATAAGGTATGCGAGCATTTACACCTTCCTATTCAAGCGGGAAGCACAAGAATTCTTAACGATATGAACAGAAAATATTCAAAGGAAAATTATATTGAACTGGTTTCAAAGATAAGAGAGGAAATTCCTGATATAGCGCTTACAACTGATATAATTGTTGGTTATCCAGGTGAAACTGAAGAAGATTTTGAGCATACGCTGGATGTTTTGAAAAAGGTACGTTTTGATTTTGCGTATACATTTCTATATTCAAAAAGGACAGGAACACCAGCGGCAAAGAGCTCTGAACAGGTCAGTGACGAGGTTAAAAAACAGCGGTTTGAAAAGCTGTTGGAGGTTCAGAACAAAATAAGCAAGGAAATAAATGACAAATTATTAGGCAAGGTCGAAGAGGTTCTGGTTGAGGGTTTAAGTAAAAACAGCATTTGGAATTACACGGGTAGAACGCGCGCCAATAAAATTGTAAACTTCAAAGGAAGCAAGGAGTTAGTTGGCAGGTTGATAAATGTGAAAATTACTGGAACTCAGACATGGTCTTTAGAAGGTGAGATTTATTAAAAGATCCATTATATCAAGTTTTTGAAACGACCAGTTGCTAAGTTTTTTTGATACTATCTTATTATATTAATTCAATTATAAAAAACAGCGATAAACTCCAAGTTTATCGCTGTTTTCCATCTTATAAAGAACATTTCTTCTTAAATCGCGCCTTATTTATATAAAAAGCACTATTAATCTTACATTTGACGGAGCAAAATAACGAACGCTTTAACGTTATTTTGCGATAGGCAAATGTAAAAGATTAATTGCTTTTTATTTAGTTGTAAATCCTGCAATTGCATAAATAAGAGCTGTGCTCCAGTTAATTGCAATTTCGTTAGTGTAATAGTCATCCTGTGAATCTGTCCACGGTCTGTCTGGATGTCTTCCTCCTACAAGACAACCAGGCCATGGAGCTGTAATATTATCTCCGCCTGATCTTCTATCATGAGGATTCATAGGTGGATTAACTCCCATTCCTGTTACATATGAGCGACCATATTCATTTCTACCCAATAAGTGACCTATAGCGTCTAAAGCAGTATTAACATAATCCTTTTTAGGGGATAAAGTGTTTGCAATCTGTAAGAGCATTGTCTGTCTTGCGACACTTCCGTTACAGCCCCAGTAATAAACGCTGCCTAAAGGTCTTCCATATGCTTGGGCATTCCTTGTAGTAACTGCATAGTCCGCTTGTGAAATAAGGGAGGATTTGATTGAATTGTATAGGGTCTGGTTTTTGCCTGTTCTAGAAGACAACAGGTATGTGTACATGCCTAAGTTCTTAACATTACCCCAGTCAAAGTCAAGATCAACTTTTATAGTCTGACTGTTCGCCCTTGTTTCAAAATCAGCGAGGCATGCGTTGTCTCCTGTAGTTTCCCACATTTCAGCAGCTGCCCATAATCGGTCGTCTTCATCTGTTGTATCGTATCCGCCTGTGGTATAAGCTGATTGGTCAGGATTTGTATTATTTGGGTTTGCCTTTAAGAATGCGTAACTTGTTTTAGCGGCCTGCAACAATTTGTCTGCGTATGATGAGTCATATGGTCTGAATATCCTCGAAGCTGCTGCGGTCATTGCGACAAAATCAGCTGTAGCAGGGCTTCCCCATGGAGTGAAAAATCTTTCTGTACCTTCCTGATCCGGAAGAATAAATCCGCCGAAGGATTTTGTTGTAAGTTTGTGGCTGACTCTTCCGCTGCCATCAGGATACTGCATTTTCAATACCCAATCCATTTCGTATTTGATCTCATCAAGAAAGTCAGGCAGTGAATTGTTGTTTTCAGGCATTGTGAGCTTCATGTCCTTAAATTTGTCGCTGAACTGTTCCCATGCCAAGATCATGGAACCGACCGATACTCCGGCATTTACAATGTATTTGTTGTAGTCTCCCGCGTCATGCCAACCGCCGCTGCCGTCCTTTCTGCCTGATCCTATCTTTGAATCAAGAGTTCCGTCGTTTGTATGGCAAGCTCCGTGTGAGAATGTCTGTCCGTTATAAGTTGCAGATACGCTTGTTCCGCATCTTGTAAGGTAAAGTCCCATCATAACTGTTTTAAAAGGGGTGTTATAAACGTCTGACGCAATTTTGAAGTCTACACTTTTCCCAACATTAGCTACCGCAAGATAATAAGAGCCTGGATCTTTAACGGCTGAGAAATCTGCAGTATATACCTGCTTCTTGGAATCATTGTCATAAACTGACTTGGTAGCTCCATAGTATACAACTTTTCCGCTAGTATTGACAATAAAGAAGTTTGTACAGGATACAGCGATGGTGGCAATTTTATCCTGATCTGGCAAATATCCTATTGAGTTTAATCTTATATTGTTAGTTACCTGCAAATTGCTTGGAGCAGTAACCTGTGGTAAAGTCGCTGTTGGAGAAGGCATAGGAGTGCTAGTTGGCGTATTTGTCGAAGTATAAGCTGGTATGGTAGGAAGAAACTCCGGAGAAATTACTGGATAATCCTGACTAGTTTTATTAAACTTAGCTGCTACATATATTACCTCCTGCATATTGATTACGCCATCCATATCAATATCTCGGTTCGCTATATAATTGGAGTTTCCAGTCTGCGAGTTGAAGGATTTAGAGATTTCAACAACATCAGACATGTTAATGCTATCATCCTGAGTTATGTCGCCTGGCCAGATAGATACTGTGGTGTTTTGATTTGAAACACTAACATCTGAATTTACATTTAAAGAAATATATCTTTTTAAGAAGCCAGGTTTAGAAATCTTTAAAGTGTAAGCCCCGCTCGTTACGCCTGTCAATTCAAAGTATCCATTTCGATCTGTCGCAGTTGTAAAAGCTGTGGAAGTTGAAGTCCCTAATTCAACTTTAATGCCGGTAATCAGAGCAGCCATATTTGTCTGAGTTATATTAATATCAGGCTTGACATAACCAAATACCTTATAACCTGACGCCGCTTGAATAACAGATGTTGTCATGATTGTTGACAAAACAAGTATTGCCGCAATGAGAAGCGACAAAGCGGATTTCCTTTTGTTACTATTAAATTTCATATACACTTATCCTCCTAATTTTATGTTTCTATTTTCTATATTATCTTGCGGATCTTTTGTTAAAAGCGCTTACCTCCCATCTGAATTTTTGTAAAATTTATGATCTTATTATTTTGCCGCAAGTATAATTATATAAAAAGCACTATTAATCTTACATTTGACGGAGCAAAATAACGAACGCTTTGACGTTATTTTGTGATAGGCAAATGTAAAAGATTAATTGCTTTTTATATATTTAGGTTATAATTATATAATACAGATTGAATTAATATAATTCAATATACACACGTATTAACTGCATTTTTAATGTAAAATCTCTTTTAGCAACTTATATAATTAGCTTTTTTTACTGCCAGAGCATAAAACAAATGGAGACTATTTGCTTTCTTGAATAATAAGTCTAATTTTGTTATAATATCAACGATTTATATATTTTTTGCAATAAACATTTTACATCAATTTTTTATGTTGCAAAATATATGCCTTAAGTCATAAGTTGTGAAAAGTTCAGCTTTGATAGTAAAATTCAGATGTATTAACTGCATTTTTAATGTAAAATTTTTTTCGCAGCTTATATCTATATAAAAAGCAATTAATCTTTTACATTTGCCTATCGCAAAATAACGTTAAAG
>JAUZPS010000404.1 GCA_030705945.1 Bacillota bacterium | reverse complement strand
TGATATTGACTTATATTTGAGCATAGCTCCTGAATTATATCTTAAAAGATTGATAGTGGGTGGTCTTGAGAAGGTATATGAGATGGGAAGAATGTTCAGGAACGAAGGGATGTAAATAAAGCACAATCCTGAGTTCACTCTCATGGAAGTTTATGAAGCGTACAATGATTACAAAGGAATGATGGAACTCACAGAAAACCTTATTTCAACAGTTGCCAAAAAGGTTTTAGGAGCTACCAAGATAACCTATCAGGGTCAGGAAGTTGACTTGACTCCGCCATGGAACAGAATGACTATGGTAGACGCTGTCAAAAAGTTTACGGGAGTAGACTTTGATGAGGTAAAGAGTGATGAAGAAGCAAGGCAAATTGCAAAAGAAAAGAAGGTTCATATTAATGATGACCTTACTAAAGGTGAGATACTGAACTTGATGTTTGAGGAATTTGTTGAAGAACACCTCATTCAACCTACTTTTATTTTAGATTATCCTGTTGAGGTTTCTCCTCTTACAAAGAGAAAGCCGGATAAACCAGAGCTTACAGAAAGGTTTGAGCTGTTTATAACGAGCAGGGAAATGGCAAATGCTTATTCGGAATTAAACGACCCAATTGACCAGAGAGATAGGTTCTTAAACCAGATGAAAAAGCGTGAAGCCGGCGATGAGGAAGCTAATATGTTAGATGAAGATTTCCTGAACGCTTTAGAATATGGTATGCCTCCAACGGGGGGACTCGGTATAGGGATTGACAGATTGATTATGTTACTGACGGATTCTTATTCTATACGAGATATTTTACTTTTCCCAACAATGAAGCCACGCGATTAATATACATAAGGGCCTTGTAGCTAACGCGGCAAGGCCTTTATAGGATTATTTATAGAAAAAAGCCGGAGGATTGATATGGCTGATGTTAAGGATCCATATAGTATCTTAGGAATAAAGCCCGGAGCAAGTAAAGATGATATAATTAAAAGATATGATCTGCTGCTTAAGAAATATAAAGTCAATAAAAATGGAAAAGCTGCTGGAAATGAACAAATAAACATTGAAGATATTGAGCAAGCTTACAATATGTTAATGGGTTATGACTTTGAGTCGCTAGCAGACGGTAAGCTGTCAGAGGATGCCAATAAGCCGCCGAATCCAATTCTAAAAAAAATGAATGTTGATCAAAAGAAATTGAGCAACTTTATATTTTATTATAAGATACCTATTATAATTGGACTTTTTGCTGTTCTCGGGATATTTTTAGTTTTAAAATCCATATTTGGATATGTTAAACCGGATTTAAAAATTGAACTGGTGGGGATGTATTCTGACAGTAATCTGGATAAACTTGAAGAAAGAATAAAAGACAACATAAGCGGTGTTAAGAAAGTAAATATTGATCCTATAATATTTTGGGATAAAAAAAATCCAGCCATGGAAAGTTCGATGGAAATAAAGTTTGCAACTCTTTCCGGGACCGGCGACATTGATTTATATCTCTTGGATAAAGAGCGTTTTGATAAACTGTTGAAAATGTCAAACAGGGTAGGAATACTTGATGACATCGCTAAAAAATATGAAGATCAGAAAATGAATTTAAAGGTATATAGGTCTAAGTTAGAGGATCAGACTACTGAGCATATTTATGGCATAAACATAAGTGACAGCAGTTTCATTAAGGGGACAGCTCTTGAAGGCTCGGATGTAATTCTGTGTTTTGGCAATAATGAAGCCGATAAAGAAAATCGAATGAAGCTTGTTGATTTGTTGTTTAAAAGATAATGATTCTTGTAGTTTTGTTTGTAAATAGGATTTAGAGGTTAAGCTTCATTATACTTTTTGTGGTTATACAAGTGGTTATATAGGTGATTATACAAGTGTTTAGATAAAAAGTTTTGAGGTTATATTCATAAAATAGGGAGGGATAAGCGATGTCAGGTGAACTTACTTATAATGAAGAACGTTCCGGCGCTTCTATAAATATTTTTATAGCGGGTGAGCTGGACATTTATTCGTCAGCTGATTTTAAAGAAAAGTTATATAGAACTGCGGAGTCTACAGATGTTGATCTTAGGATACATTGTGAAAATTTAAAATACTTAGACAGCACAGGGTTGGGTATTTTTGTTGGAGCTCTGAAAAGAGTCAAACAAAAAAACAAGAACATTTTCCTGATTAACTTAAAAGACAGTATCAAAAAGCTTTTTGTAATTACAGGGCTAGACAAGGTATTTATTATAGAGGAGTGACAAGATGGATAATATTGATGTCATAGAACTTAGCTTACCGCTTAAGGCTGAATATGTCAGTGTTGTAAGACTAACCGCATCTGGCGTATCGAACAGAATGGGTTTTGATATCGATTCGATAGAAGATATTAAGGTTGCAATTGCTGAGGTTTGTAATAAGCTGATTTCTGTAGGAAGTGATAACAGCAAGCGCTTTACGGTAATTTTTCAGATAAGCAAAGATAGATTAAATGTTATTTTTGATTGCGCTGATAAATCATTAAAATGCATTTTTGACGGTAGCGACAACGAGTTTGGTCTGTCTATTATAAATGCTTTAATGGATGAGGTTGAGTTATGCTCAGATAATTATATTTTATCAATTTCTAAAGTAATTGAAGGGAAAAGTTAAAATGGCCGATAATAATAAGTCATCCTTTTCTTTAGATCAAGCCGACAATGAAGAGGTTTTTATTATATACAAGGACAACCCGAACGTTGAAATTAGAAATGCTATTGTAAGCCGTTTTATGTATTTGGCTGAGATAATTTCTAAAAAGTTTGTCAATAGAGGGATTGATTACGAAGATATATATCAGGTAGCATGTATAGCATTGATCAAGGCAGTGGAGAGATTCAGCCCTGATAAAGGAGTAAAATTTGTTAGCTTTGCTACGCCTACAATCATCGGCGAGATTAAAAGACATTTTAGGGATAAAGGATCTGTAATCAGGATTCCAAGAAGAATATATGAAATATATCAAAAAGTAAATCAAGCAAGGGACTTGCTTACACAGGAGTTAAACAGGTCGCCAAGGGTTGACGAGATAGCGAAGTACCTCAATATTGGTGAAGAAACTGTGCTTGAAATTATTGAGTCATGGAACGCGTACAATATGCAGTCTTTTGATCAGAATGCATTTTCTGACGATGATTTAGAGCTGCATGAGACCATTGGAGAAGAAGATAATACTTTTGAGCGGATTGAGAATTTAGACTTTTTGAAAAAAAGTTTGAATAGCTTTAATGAAGCTGAAAAAGAGTTTATTAATATGCGATATTTTGGTAATAAAACCCAAAAAGAAATAGCTGAGAAATTCGGTGTGTCACAAATGTATGTTTCACGTATGGAAAGAAAAATACTAGATAGATTCAGAAAGATACTCTCAAAGTAGTGAGCTCTCTGATTGATTTTTACTTAATGTAGTATCAAAAAAAGGTAGTATCAAAAAAAATAACTGGTCAGCCAGTCGCTTCAAAAACTTGATATAATGGCTTTTCGTCATATAAACTTGAACAAGGAATTTTTTGAAACGCCCTAAAAAACATAAAGCTAAAACAATATGCAATTATGATATTCGAAAACTTTAAATAACTCAATAATTTCTCGCGATGCGTTTTGATATTAAACAATAACCGCTTCGCGTTTTTTTGTTTGTATGTTTCGAATTATGTAGTATCAAAAAAACTTAGAAACTGGTCGTGTCAAGAACTTGATATAATGTGTTTTCGTCATATAAACTTGAACAAGGAAGTTTTTGAAACGACCTTATGTAGTTTGTTTATTTGCCAGTTTATATGGGTAATATTAATCATATAAAATATTAAGGCGGGGGTACTTTGAAAACAAATTGGTTTTATAATTCAAAAATAACTAGTGATATAACTAACATAAGGAGTGTAATCGATGAGATTTTAGGTAAGTTAATTAACTTGTCCTGTGTCAATAATGAAGTTGAAGCTATTTATGATATAAAAGTGATTTTGAATGAGCTCATAATTAATGCGATTAAGCATGGTAATAAATATGATTATGATAAATTTGTTAAAGTATCAGCTGCTTTTGTTAACGATGAATATATATTATTTATTATAGAGGATGAGGGTGAGGGCTATTGCTATAGCGATTTAGAGCTTTCAAATATATCTTCGGATCCTATTGATTGCTGTAGTTTTTTCGAGGGTGGAAGAGGGCTAATGATTGTAAATTGTCTATGTGAAAAGATTAAGTTTAATAAAAAGGGCAACAAAATAATAGTATTAAAGAAACTTTTTATAGATAATCAAATATAAAATCATATTTATACTATATTATATACAACACTTTAATAAGGAATTTTTCTGAAACGCATAAATAAGTGTAGTATTTTAAAATATGGCTTAAATAGGAGGAGCATTTAAAAGAAATAAAGATATATTTTTAAATAATTGTGAAAAATGATTATGAAGTGATATTGAATCGTATATATGTTTAGTGGTATATTTATTAAGCTGTCGCTGATGAGTTAACAAAAATAAAATTAACTTTATCAAAAAAATAAAAACTTTTAAAAAAGTGTTGACAGTAAAAAAGAATTATGATAGTATGATTAAGCTGCTTCGAACGCAGCCATGGACTTTGAAAAGTGAACAGTGTAAAGAATTAAGGAACTCGTTAATTAAGAAAATGTAAAAGCTGTCTGATGCAAATCAAACAAGCCGTTACAAATTCAAATTTGAGTAACTTGCGAACTTTATAAAAAGTCAGTAAGT
>JAUZPS010000403.1 GCA_030705945.1 Bacillota bacterium | reverse complement strand
TAATCTTTTACATTTGCCTATCACAAAATAACGTTAAAGCGTTCGTTATTTTGCTCCGTCAAATGTAAGATTAATAGTGCTTTTTATATATTAAGGGCGTTTCAAAAAATTCCTTATTCAAGTTTATATGACGAAAACCCGTTATATCAAGTTTTTGAAACGAACAGTTGCTAAGTTATTTTTTCTACTACCTAAATGTATACCAGAAACATTCTATTGATTTCTGAATAAAATGACATATAATATATTTATGCGTATTAGAATGGAAAAGATAAACTGCGCATGAATAACATACATTTTTATTGTATTAAAATATGCTTGTTTTCAATTTGTCGAAAAGTTATAATTTAATTATCATAAAAACATAAGAAAATAATTATATATATTTATTGATATATAAGTTGCAAAAAGATTTTACATAAAAAATGCAGTTAATTCGTCTGCATTTTACTATCAAAGCTAACTTTTCGCAACTTATGAATCAAGATATATGTTTTGCGATATAAAAAATGGATGTAAAATGTTTATCGCAAAATATATACCTTAACTGGGGAAGGTTTTCATAAAAAAGATTTGAGAGGGGTCAAAATATAATGGGAAAATTATTTGGAACAGATGGTGTGAGGGGTATCGCCAACCTTGAATTAACAGCTGATTTAGCATATTATCTCGGTCAGGCAGGCGCCTATGTTCTAACTGCAGAAACCAAACATATACCAAAAATTATAGTTGGAATGGATACCAGAATTTCCGGAGACATGCTGGAATCAGCGCTTGTCGCTGGAATTTGTTCTGTTGGAGCAGAAGCAATTTGCGTAGGCATAATTCCTACACCCGCAATTGCTTATCTAACAAGATTATACAATGCTGATGCCGGTATAGTAATATCAGCGTCTCATAATCCATATGAATTTAACGGAATAAAGTTTTTTGACAGCAAAGGTTATAAACTGCCTGATTCCATGGAAGATAGAATTGAATCAATAATTTTAGATAAATCAGAAGAATTGCCTCAACCAATAGGTCATAATGTAGGAGTAAAAAGTACAAACGAGTCTGCTTTAGATGATTATATAGATTTTGTAAAAGGCACTGTTGATTGTGACCTCAAAGGTTTAAAGGTAGCCATAGATTGCGCTAATGGAGCCGCTTATAAAGCTGCGCCTATCGCATTATTCGATCTTGGCGCCGAGGTCTCCGTCATACATAACGAGCCGGACGGGGTAAATATCAACAGAGGCTGCGGTTCAACACACCTTTCACTACTGCAGGAGTTTGTACGCGAAACCGGAGCTGATATAGGCTTAGCCTTTGACGGTGATGCCGATAGAGTTCTTGCTATTGATGAAAATGGCAAGGTAGTCGATGGGGATCAGATAATGACCATAATCGGCATTGATTTGAAGAAGAACAGCAAATTGGCTAACGACACCATAGTTGCTACAGTTATGAGCAACCTGGGTTTGGATATAATGGGTAAAAGCGAAGGTATCAACCTTGTAAAAACAAAGGTTGGCGACAGGTACGTTCTGGAAGAAATGCTGGCTCACGGCTATTCCTTAGGCGGAGAGCAGTCAGGCCATATCATCTTCCTTGAACATAATACTACTGGTGATGGGCTTCTTACAGCAATCCAGCTGTTGAAGATATTAAAAACTTCAGGAAAAAAGATGTCTGAACTGACATCACAAATGCAAGTTTTCCCGCAGGTTTTAAAAAATGCGAAGGTATGCAATGAAAAGAAATACAGCTACATGGAGGATGAAGTGATTGCAAAGCTATGTAACGACCTTGAAAGCGAGTTTCATGGCGAAGGCAGGGTCTTAATCAGACCTTCAGGAACCGAACCTCTTGTCAGAGTTATGATCGAAGGAAAAGATCAGGACTATATTACCAGCAAGGCTGTTGAACTGGTAAAATATATCGAAGAAAGGTTGGGATAGTCGATAAACATATTGGAATCTATTAATCTTTCATATTTGTCTGTAATCAAATAGGGGTAAATAATTTTTTACCAACTCTATTTATTTCAGACAAATATGGATTAATATGATTTTATTCAAGTAATAGGCATCAATAAATAGAAAACTTAAAACAGAATAATAAATATTAATATAATTATTATTTCTAAAAGCGCCAGAACTGCTGCTTACACTTTTATTAGATGATTAAAGTTTAACAATAACGCTGAATTGTTTTAATATAAGTTTTTATTGGGTTTAATTTTGATTATTAAATAAAGATCAGAATTTTAACAGCTGCAGTTGACGAGGAGAAGGAGGTCACTTATAAAGTTTTGATTTTTCAAAACTTTTAGGTAATGAACAAACTGCATTTAATACTTAAAATGTCTTTGGATTTTTTTAAATATTAATACAAATTAACAGTTCATTATCTGATATTAAAACTCTTAACCATTTAGCCAGTCATATTGATATTACTATGTTTTCCTATCCTGACGGCTTTAAATGATTAATTGGTTTTGGTATATAAGTGAATTATCGAAAATTCGGCGGAAACCTTCCGGTTTTCCACAATCGTAGAGACTTAACAAAAAATGCGGGTAACTGTAAAACAAAGTAAGTCTTATGTGGATATTCTGTTTCCTATCTTTATATGTTGCAAAAAAGACTTACCTCAGATAATGCATCTACCGCATCTGTATTTGCATTATCAAATCTGAGCTTTTCGCAGCATACGAAATAAAAATATATTTTGTTATATCAAAATGTTTATTGCAAAATATATGATTTATATCAAAGGTAGAGTTTCTCATTTCGCGCTTGCCTATTATTTCCAAAAGTATTTTAAAATTGAATACATTAGGAATGTTGAAAAAATATTAATTCAATATATTTCTGAATGTTAATTCTCAACAAGCATGTTTGTTGATATCAAAAAAAGGAGAGGTTATTATGTGTGGAATAGTAGGTTATATAGGTGATAAAAATGCAACGCCAATATTGATAAATGGTCTTAAAAAACTTGAATATAGAGGTTATGACTCTTCTGGAGTGGCAATTTTCGGCAAGGATAAACTAGATGTAATAAAATGTAAGGGAAGGCTTTCAATACTTGAATCAAAATTAAAAGGTAATATGCCAAAAGGCGCTATTGGAATAGGACATACAAGATGGGCAACTCATGGAGAACCCAATGATGTCAATTCTCACCCCCATCTCAGCCAATCCGGCAAGATCGCTGTTGTACACAACGGCATTATTGAAAATTATATTAAACTAAAAGAATTTCTTCAATCACAAGGCTATGTTTTCAAGTCAGACACTGATACTGAAGTGGTAGCGCATCTGGTTGAATACCATTATAAGGGCAATCTCATTAAAGCTGTTATGGAATCTGTAAACGAAATTGAAGGCTCATACGCTCTCGGAGTAATATGCAGCGATTGCGATTCAGAATTTGTTGCCGCAAGGAAAGACAGTCCTCTCATTGTAGGACTTGGTAAAGGCGAAAACTTCATAGCATCTGATATTCCTGCTATCTTGGAACACACAAGGGAAATTTATATATTGGAAGACAAAGAAATTGTAAGCCTTAAAAAGGATGAAGTAAAGGTTTTCAATATCCTTGGAGCTGAAATTAAGAAGGAAGTTTTCCATGTCACATGGGACGCAACCTCCGCCGAAAAATCAGGTTATGAGCATTTTATGATGAAGGAAATGTTCGAAGAACCAAAAGTAATTAAAGACACCATCTCACCTAGAATAGAAACGGATAAAATCGTTTTGGACAATGTAAAGATAACATCACAGGATCTTGAAAATATAGACAAAATATTTATTGTAGCATGCGGCACCGCTTATCATGCCGGTGTTGTAGGAAAATACATCATTGAAAAACTCGCCCGAATTCCCGTTGAAGTTGATATTGCTTCTGAATTCAGGTATCGCGATCCTCTTTTGAACGAAAGAAATTTAGTTATAATTATCAGTCAGTCCGGCGAAACTCTTGATACATTAAACGCCCTTAAGGAGTCAAAAAAGAGAGGCGCAAAAATTCTCTCAATCGTCAATGTTGTAGGAAGTTCGATTTCAAGAGAATCTGATAACATCCTCTATACCTGGGCTGGACCAGAAATCGCCGTTGCGTCCACAAAAGCTTACAATGCCCAGTTGGCTGCTCTCTACCTCATCGCATTTGATTTTGCATACAAAAGGAACCGTATAGATGAAGCTACCTACAAGAAATATATCAATGAATTAAAAGACCTTCCCACTAAGGTTGAGGAAGTGCTTAAAAATAAGAAAATAATTCAAAAATTCGCTTCCAAACATTTTAACTCAAAAAGCATTTTCTTTATAGGTAGAGGTCTTGATTACGCTTTATCAATGGAAGGCTCATTAAAGCTTAAAGAAATTTCTTACATCCATTCAGAAGCTTATGCAGGCGGAGAATTAAAGCACGGAACAATAGCCCTCATTGAGGAAGGAACCCTTGTTATCTGCCCTATTACCCAAGATGACCTAGTTGACAAGATGGTTAGCAATATAAGGGAGGTTAAAGCCAGAGGAGCAGTTGTAATGGTAATCAGTCAAAAACGAAATGCTTCCATAGACAAAGTAGCTGATGTTGTTATAACCATACCTGATATTGATTCATTAGTAGCGCCAATAATCGCAGTCACACCGCTCCAGCTTTTTGCTTACTATATGGCGGTTGAGAAGGGCTGTGACGTTGATAAGCCTCGTAACCTTGCAAAGAGTGTTACTGTGGAATAATAGAGAAAAAG
>JAUZPS010000402.1 GCA_030705945.1 Bacillota bacterium | reverse complement strand
TATTCATTATATTTATTGAGCATGTAAATTATGAAATTACTTCCGATAAATCCGGCCCCGCCGGTAACTATCATGGTTTTCATTGTTTTCCTCCTGTTTAGCCCTTGAATGTTAAAGATTGATCTCTACACCGTCCACAAGTTTGCTCGCAAACGCTAGACTTTCAAAAGTTCCCGCGTCTGTCCACCAACCCTTAAGAACGTCGCTTGTCATATTTCCCTTTCTGATATACTCGTTATTAACATCTGTAATTTCAAGTTCACCTCTGCCGGACGGCTTTAATGTTTTAATTATTTCAAATACGCTGCTGTCATACATATAAATTCCTGTAACACTGAAGTTGGATTTTGGATTTTTAGGTTTTTCTTCAATGGAAACAATTTTATCCCCATCAAGCTCAGCGACTCCATACCTTTGTGGATCACTGACTTCTTTTATTAGTATTTTAGCTCCTGCTTCCTGATCATCGAATTTTTTTACGCATGAGCTTATATTGTCTTCAAATATGTTATCACCAAGTATTACAACGCATTTGTCATTTCCAACAAACTCTTCCGCTAGGCCTAAAGCTTGCGCGATTCCGCCTGCCTGGTCCTGAATCCTGTAAGTAAACTTAAGACCCATTTCATAACCGCTTCCAAGCAGATTAACTATGGAGCCCGCGTGTTCCTTACCCGTCACAATAAAAATGTCCTTCAATCCTGCCGATTTAAGCTTGGAAATCGGGTGGTAGATCATAGGATACTTTCCTACTGGTAAAAGATGCTTATTTGTTACCTTTGTAAGCGGATTTAATCTGGAGCCTGTGCCTCCAGCCAAGATAATACCTTTCATTTTATACCTCTCCCTTCAAGTAATCCTTTAATGAGTCTTCCCAATTTCTAAAATCGTTCAGTCCGATCATTTTTAGCATAAAGTTATCCAGAACGGAATACTTAGGCCTTTTTGCCGGACGATTCAATTCTTCGGTAGTTATTTCACTTACCTTAATATCTATACCTTTTATTTCAAATATCTTTTTAGCGAATTCATTCCAACTACAGCTGCCCTCGCAGGTGCCATGGTATATACCATAACTTTCTGTATTGATGAGTTTTATGATACAATCTGCTAAATCCTTAGCGCTAGTTGGCGAGCCAAACTGATCACTCACTACCTTGAGCTCGTCTTTTTCTTTTGAAAGCTTAAGCATAGTTCTAACGAAGTTGTTTCCTTCTCCATAAAGCCAGGCAGTTCTTATAATAAAATGCCTTGGGTTTGTTTCCCTCACCATAGCTTCGGCAAATGCCTTACTCTTTCCATAGACGCTTTGAGGGTTTAAAGAATCATATTCCCTTTTGGGTTCATCTCCTGTTCCATCGAAAACATAATCTGTGGATATCTGTACTATTTTTGATCCTATAGCGTTAGCCGCCACGGATAGATTTCTAGGTCCTACCGCATTGACTTTATATGCGTTTAACTCATCCGTTTCACACCCGTCAACATTTGTGTAAGCGGCGCAATTTATTATTACGTCAGGTTTCTCTCTGCTTACCAGTTCCGAAACCATCTCCTGGTTTGTAATATCCAGATTGTGCACATCGGTCTCAATATAAACATACTTGCCATTAAATTCAGAAAACTGTCTTATCAGTTCCAAACCAAGTTGTCCCTTACACCCTGTCAAAAGAACTTTCATAATCTATCTCCTTTAGATGTTAGATTAAAATCAATTAATCTTATACATTTATCCTATAACAAAATACCGTAAAAGCGTTCGTTATTTTGCTCTGCTAAATGTAAGATTAATAATGATTTTAATATAGATATTCTCTTATTTCTTTTTAAACCAGAACTCATAAACTATCAGGAAAAACATTATAAACATTAAACCTGAAGCAGCCCCCAACCCAAGGTTTACTCCTGTCCTTGGCATTATCTTTGCAGGCAGGCTGTCTTCGTAAGATACAATCAAATTTAGCTTACTTTGGATAGAATCAGTATCAAATATATCCATTTCTTTTTCTGCAAGCTTATATGAATCATAGGCTTGGGCAGAAAGCTCATAATTATTTTGGAGTTCTCTGTACTTCACTATCAGTTCGTCTGGAAGATTGTCCGGCTTACCTTGAACATTACTTTTAAATTGATCAATTTCCTTTTTGTATTTCTTCAGGTTCTCGCCTTCTTTTATCAATCCTTCCTTTATAAATGCAGATGACTTACTAATAGTTTTTATTGCCTCCTGAGAGATATATTTAGGTACATACTCGGAGGTTGCCTTAATTGCCTTAACCAGATCTTTTGAAGTACGTGATTCAGCTATGACAGTTATCTGATTTGTGTCTGAATTACATGACACCCTCAGTGAAATACTTTTGTCAAGCTTATATTCTGAAAACATTTTATCTTTAAATTCACTACCGTTCATTATATTGGTTATTGCATTGGTATCATATTTGGGATAAGCAAGTTTATTTAAAATAGAACCAATAACCATATTAGCAGAGCTGTTATAAGTATCCTGACCAGCAGAATTATCCTTTACAATTATAGTATCATTATTATCCAACCCTGTTTTAAATTCAAGGGGTGTTATATTAAATATAATCCTTGAACTATAAAGAGGTTTAACAACAAAACTACTTACAAGGCCGCTTACAAGAATGCAGCAAAGGGTAAAACCCAATATAATCCATTTTCTCCTTATAATCAAGCTTATTAGGTCCCTCAGGTTAATCTGTTCCATTTTCCTGCTCCTTAAAATTAAATGTCATTATCATACTGTACGGTTAATTATGATATAAATTTAAATTAGTTTTAAACTTCCATAATACTTACATTCTCGATTTCAAGTTTCTCAGATATGCCAACTTTCATAACATTCTCACCTGGTTTGAAGTCAGAAGGAACTGATATATCATAATAATAAATATTTCCATCCTGCTTTAATCCCTCTTTACCTTCATAAAGCCCTGGGATACTAAATGGTATTGCATGAGCTGATATCCTGTTCTTTAGCGTTATTTCAATTCTATACTTTTTATTCGCCGCAAAATTTATCTTCCTGCTTTGAATAAATCCATCCTTTGAGCCATTGACGCTTTCAACAGCCATTACTCCACCACTCTGGCTAATAACCGCATTTTGTCCGCTTGAAGACCACTGATCCGGTTGGCCGTTTTCATCCACATCAAGATCGGGAATGTTGTAGAAAACCGTTTTATCTATATTAGCAGCATTAGCTGCATCAATATTATCTTTCAAGTACTTTGTCTTTTCATATATCTCTTGTGTTGCCGCATTGAATATGAATGGGTTCATATTCCTCTTGTTAACGTCTATCACTTCATTTTTTGCATTCAACAACTTATCAATATATGCCTGTGATTTGTCCTTCTGCTTATTCTGCAAATAATACGATATGACGCTGTAATATGCCCCCAACTTTTGCTGCCATTCTTCAGGACGCATTGGTCTTAATTCTGTCGCCCTATCAAACAGCGATATCCCTTTGTCTATCTCACCAAGATTGAGATAGTAGGACCCTACTTTAGGCAGTAATTCAGTATTATTCCATACCAACTTTTCCGCTGATTTTAACGCGTCCTTCGCTTTAGAGATATCCTCTGTCGTTCTCTGCTTCTTAGCAAGTATAAGCTTTACATAGTCAAGCTTATACTCCGCCATCCAAGGATCATAAGACGCAGCGCTGTTCATATCGGAAATTGCTTCATCGATATTTGAACTGCTAACGCTCACTGCTGCAGATCCAGAGCTTTTTGCGGAAGCGATAAATACTGGTACGATAAGAACTGCGATTGATATACCTATAAGTATAGCCGCATGCGCCCTAATATTTTTTATTTTAATTAATTTATCAGATATCTTAAATATGATCCTGCTATTTTCCTCTTCTTGTTCAATAGGCGCATTCCTGTATCTTGAGTTGAATATACCCAGCAACTGCCAGAATAACAGAAACACAGCAGACAATGAAAAATCAAAGTCAACAATGGAGTGCATAAGCATTCCTATGACAGACGCGAATAATGCCCCCTGCATTATCCGATCCTCTATTGAGGATTTACGTTTATACTTAAATTCAGAAACAAACATAGCAATTATCGATACAATTAGGAAAATCAGTATAATAACTCCCAGCACGCCGCACTCTACCGCGATCTGGAGAAAATAGTTATGAGCCTGAGTACTCCAGTACAAGTAAGATTGGTAGAAGAAGTTCATAGTGGACCAGGTTCCTCCGCCTCCCCCTAATGGCCAGCGGTCCTTAAACATTTTTAAAGCGTCTTTGTTGAATATGGTTCTCTCAACATAACTCCTTGAGAGAAAATTCATTTCAATCTTGTCTCCGATGTTCCCAAAACTATATTTATATTGCATAACAATATTCTTGGATATATTACCAGTATTCTTATCTACAACCTTAACTTTATCAAAAACTGCGCTGGTTCCGCTGTAATCACTTCTGAAAGTAATATTTACAAGCTTGCTGTCGGATGGCAATTTAAAATCAAGTTCCCTTGTCTCAATTCCCTTTGTGGCTCCTCCATTAAAGCTTGTAATTGGAACTTCTCTATCATTAACTATCAAGTCGCGTTCTCTTTTATAATTTATAATAATGGAATAAGCGCTTGGCTTATCACCGTTTGTTTTCGCATCAACATCATAAACAAGCTTGTAGTCCTTGCCCGGTTTTAAAACGGTACTTTTAAGGAAACTTACAACTTTCCCCTGGGCGCCTTCAGGATACACCAACTCCAGCT
>JAUZPS010000401.1 GCA_030705945.1 Bacillota bacterium | reverse complement strand
TGGTGGAACAACGCCAGGTTTACACTCATTATCCAAAGCTACAAAAGTTAGATATGCTTTATTTGTCAAAATAATATTTCCTGTGCTTAAATTCTCAGCATAAACCTTTATAGATACCTCCATTGATGTTCTCCCCACCCATGTCATTTTTGCCTTCAGTATTACAAGCTCACCCATTCTTACAGGATGTCTGAAGTCCAGGCTATCTAAAGCAACTGTCGCTACAATTTTATTTGAATGCCTTGAAGCCACCATTGCGCCGGCAATATCTAACCAATGCATCAATCTTCCGCCAAGTAAGTTTCCTAACAAATTAGTATCATTAGGGATCACCAATTCTGTCATTTCAACCTGAGATTCTCTTGGAGTCTTGCCCTTTAGTTTATTTACGAATATTTCGTCAGCCATAATTTAATCACCTTTCATAATTATAATGATATATATATATACCATGTATAGCCAAATTTCAATCAGCTTAATTAAGAACGTTTCAAAAAAATTCCTTGCTCAAGTTTTGTATGATATAACCCATTATATCAACTTATGAATCAAGGTATATATTTCGATATCTATAAAAAAACACCTTCAGGTATGCCTCTAATTCTATAGAAGACCAATCCTTTAGGTGTTTTATAATATCGATAATGTTAATTTTTGATTTATCGAAAGTACTTAGAAGTTATAATGTTATACCAACTGAATTTATTAAAAAATTCAACCTGTCTCCATCTAACCCATGGTTTATTTTAACGCCATCTATACTCAGAAGTCCTACTGGATATACCGGCACATCCAAAGTATCTTCCAGATATTCCCTCAGTCCCTTTAATAGGGATCCGCCGCCAATGGTATAAATCTTACCTATTTTAGTTCCATAACACCTTTTCTCATAAAATTCAAAACATTGATGTATCTGTCTGATTACCTTGTCAATATTATCCTGTAAAATATGTTGTATTTTAACCTGTTGATCGCTAGAGTTAATATCAGGCTTTGCAATGCCATACATTTTTTTGAGTCTCTCAGCCTCATCAAGCCTTATTCCTAAATTACTTGATACAACTCCCTCGAGATTGCTGCTTCCTATCAAAATTACTTTGTTAAACTCCAATACTCTATCTCTCAATATATTAATGATGGTGGTTTCTGAACCAAAATCCAGAACTGCAAAGGTGTCCTGACTTACTTTGTTCAATTTCTGCTTTTTGTACCATGATTCACTTTCAATTACTCTGATCTCCCTATTGAAAAATTTAGCGGTACTGTTAGCAGGTATATCTACTGACATAGGTTTTAGACCAAGTTCAAGAAGTATATCGATATAACTTTTTATAATACTTTTTGATACTGCTGTAACAAAAACTTTTACCTTTGTAATATCGTTTTCCTTCAACTGTTGAAGTACCTTATAATCTATCTGATGTTCATCAGTGTTAATGGGCATATTTTGCTTGACAGTCTCTCTCACAATTCCGTCAATGTCTTCACCCGGAGCCTTATCGATCATAAATACACGGGAGATTATGTTGGTTCCTGACATAACAATCTTTCCATTTTTTGATTTTATGCCATTTTCATTAATAACTTTTTTTATTTCATTCGTAACTTTATATACGTCTTTAATAGCGCCGTTTTTAATACAATCTCTCGGGGTAGAAGCAATGCCGTAATTTTTAATAAAGATTTCTTTATTTTTTTCTACAACGACCTCAACTACTTTTATATTCCTAAATCCTATATCAATACTAACCAAGCTGTTTTTAAAGAAGGGCAGCTTAAACATTTCATCTACTCCTCAGAATTATATAGTTATTCTAATTATACTACTTAGATTATATTACCACTCGAGTAGTTTAAAATCAATACTTCATAATATTATTATTTATACTAACCAAAATTTACTTATTTTTTTGAATCGTTAACATCCTATATAGTGTATAGGGTTGAAATTATTAGCAAAATCATGCTTGGCTATCTAATAGAAATTGGTTAAGCAGGTCAATTATCTCATCCTTGCTTGTCAATCTGAAGACTTTTTCCTTGACATATGTAGCATTCCTTAATCCCTTTATATACCATGCAATATGCTTTCTCATTTCACATATTCCAATATGAGTTCCTTTTTGCTCGACAAGCATTTCCATATGTCTGATAATCATTTTTATCTTTCCTTCCGGAGTCGGGTCCGGCAGTATAGAGCCTGAATCTAGATAATGTACAATTTTTTTAAATATCCATGGATTACCTTGAGCTCCTCTTCCAACCATTATTGCGTCACAGTTTGTCTGCTCAAGCATATGTTTGGCATCTTGTGGACTAACAATATCTCCGTTTCCAATTACAGGTATACTTAACGCTTCTTTTACTTTTCTTATTATCTCCCAGTCAGCTTTACCACTGTAAAACTCTTCCCTTGTTCTTCCATGAATTGTTAATGCCTTCGCCCCATTTTCCTCCGCAATTTTAGCCACATCGACAGCATTTACGCTGTCACCATCCCAACCCTTTCTAATTTTAACTGTCACGGGCTTGATTGATGCTGAAGAAACAGCCTTCACAATCCTTCCTATTAAAGAAGGATTTTTCATTAATGCGCTGCCCTCGCCATTCTTTGTAATTTTGGGAGCCGGACATCCCATGTTAATATCTATAATACAAGCGTCTGAATTATTCAACTGATCTGCAATGCCAGCTAAAATATCCGGATCTGATCCGAAAATTTGTACAGCTGATGGCTTTTCTTCTTCAGCTATTTTTGTTAAAGCTTTGCTTTTTATATCGTTATAATGCATTCCTTTAGCGCTGACCATCTCAGTATATACAAGTCCGCACCCTTGTTCTCTGCATAGTATTCTGAACGGCATATCTGTGACACCCGCCATTGGAGCTAAAAAAACTCTGTTTTCCAATCTGACGTTTCCTATTTCCATAAATACCTCCTCTCAGATATTTTATCATATAAGCAAATAAAAATACAAAGAAACTATAGCTATATAAAATCAAAACATAAAAAAAGACTTCCTCGTGTCTATGCGAAAAAGTCTTTATCTTAAAATTTATAAATTATCTGTATAGATTAACTCTCTTTGGTCTTATACGAGGGATTAAAAAGAAAGTATATACGCCTTCTTCATAATTGGGTCTTGGTTGATTCTGTTTTGCCACAACAATCCTTGATTCAATCACTTCATCAAGTTGTATCTGGTTGTACTTATTAACATTTATAAACTTGACAGCATAGTTGTTTTCGTTTCCGTTTACTTCCTTTCTTACCATAGATGCTTCAAATTTGAGATTAAATTCAGAAAGCATATTGTATACAGAAATGTCGAAATAATAGTTTGCATTGCTCTCCAAATCCTTTTTTGCGGTAAACTTTAACCCACCAGCTGAAATGTCGCATAG
This sequence comes from Bacillota bacterium, assembly GCA_030705945.1. Taxonomy (GTDB): domain Bacteria; phylum Bacillota; class Clostridia; order Acetivibrionales; family DSM-2933; genus Pseudobacteroides. Next base: position 1,385 of record JAUZPS010000401.1, on the reverse strand, counting down.
ATCAATCTCTTCCCAATGCTTTTTATCACAGCTTAGCATAATCTTGCAAACCGCGTTTGTACACCTTTGATACTTCCTTTTTTCTGATACTTGATTCATAAGTATCATCTCCCTCCTACTTTTTTGACCCCAGTCTATTACACTTTTGCATCATTGCATTTTTAACAACTTTGTTATATTTTTCTTTTTTATTGATAAAAAATCTACTCAAAATAAATCAATTAAGTCAGTATCAAAAAGAAAACTGGTCAACTGCTCGTTTCAAAAACTTGAATAAGGAGTTTTTTGAAACGCCATTAATGTATTGATAAAATTTGTTTTACCATTATAAAATTTGAATTGCTATGTAAATTAGTAGAGATTATTACTTCAAGAGATACCAAATGGCTTTGTACATGTTATATTACGAAAATTGTTTTTATAACTTCCAATATAGAACTATTGTAACTCAGTTCAATCAATTATTAGAAGAAAGCTTATGTCGTCAATATAAAATACAAAACAAATTCATTTAAGGTAGTATCAAAAAAGCTTAGCAACTGGTCGTTTCAAAAACTTGATATAATGGGTTTTCGTCGTATAAACTTGAACAAGGAATTTTTTGAAACGCCCTAAATCAATTTCTTTAGTAAATTAGCTAGATTAAAATCTAATTAAGACAATTATGCTAAGTAAAAAGCTATATATTGCATAATCAATTAGTTGTCAAAGCAAATCAAAAATATGCTCTGAATTTATAAGATCTGATATAATATTAAATATTATTTGTCTAATTTTAAAATACCTTCTTAATATAAATATTTAATACGTCATTAACATTATTGGAATTTCTTTCTGATTTTATTTTATCATAGACAGATGCTAAAGTCGAGAGTTATCTTTTTAACAATGTTTGAAGGTGTTTTACATTTTATGGATATAATTTTATTGCCAAAATTTCGCGCTAATTTTATTCGTAAATTTACTCATAAATACGTAAACTTTACATATAGATATCAAACTGCAAAATTAGTTTTATTTGTTGCGTTGGACAGCCGAAAAATGGCTTTTCAAAGCGAACTGATAGAAAAATTTACAGTCCGGATCTATAAACCTATAAACCTTATCTAAAAAATAGATACCGGACTGTAAATTTGAGTTATATACCTTAATTCATAAGTTGTGAAAAGTTCAGTTTGATAGTAAAATGCAGACGTATTAGGGCGTTTCAAAAAATTCCTTGTTCAAGCTTTTTAGATGGAAACCCTCCATATCAAGTTTTTGAAACGCCCAGTTGCTAAGTTTTTTTGATACAACCTTAACCCCATTTTTAATGTAAAATCTTTTTCGCAACTTATATATATAAAAAGCACTATTAATCTTACATTTGACGGAGCAAAATAACG
>JAUZPS010000400.1 GCA_030705945.1 Bacillota bacterium | reverse complement strand
TTGGGCCATAAAACCCTTAAGATAACCGAGTTGAAAGCCTTCAGGCAATTTATGTAAATTGTGCCAGACTGTTTTATCGAATTCAAGAGGTAAAACCCTCTTGCCGTTTGGGTATAAATCCGGTAAACGACTGACCGACTTTATCTTTTATGATATTGAATGAAAGCTGTTATACCTTGAATTCCAATATTAAATATAGTAGAATGTTAATAAAATTCAGACGTGTTTAATATAACTTTCTTTAGAATACTAGAATTTGAGTTCGCTTAAATGGTGCACGTCAAAATATTTATTTTACATTTCTTGTGTACATTGTGAAATTAATACAACGACTGATACGAAAGTAGTATTTTAATCGATACCAAATACGAAGAAGTTTAACTTCAGAAAGGTAATTGCATGAGCGGCATTTTCAATTTTTTTGATTATAACAGTCCCGGTCCTGGAGTGCCCAAAGACGAACCTGCTAAGCCCAGAATAATTGTATTTATCCAAATATATCTAAGAAAGTTCTGGAATCTTGTTAAAGTCAACGCGCTATTCTTTTTTTTCAATATTCCTGCTTTAGTATTGGTTATTTTTTCATTTGTGATATTTTTAGGATTTCAAGGTAATTTAGCGCAAGGTACATTTATGAGATCTATGATATTCCTATCCTTTAGTTCATTTTTTATGAGTGTTCCAGTTATTACATCAGGTCCTGCGCAGGCTGGTTTTACATATATTCTTAGAAACTATTCCATGCAGAAACATGCATTCATTTGGTCGGATTTTATTGAGTATACCAAAAACAACTTTAAACAAGCCATATTGATATCCGCTATTGATATTTTTGCTTTACTTTTTGTATTTGTCGATATCTACTTATATACAATTTCCAGTATGAATGGTTTCTTTATATCTATATTTGCGTATTTCATATCATTGCTCTTAATAATTTTTTTGATGATGCATTTGTATATTTATCCGATGCTTGTGACTTTTAAGCTTTCATTGAAGCAAATTTATAAAAATGCATTTTTACTTGCATTGCTAAAGTTTCTACCAAATATAGGGATTCTTTTTGTGTGCTTTGTAATTTCGGCAATGCCATTTTTTATCATTCCTGCTGCAGCTATTATCTTATTTCCAATTATTACTTTAAGTACCGTTGGACTAATAACAAATTTTTATGTTTATCCCATACTTGAAAAATTTATGATTAAGGTAGTTTCAAAAAAAACTTAGCAACTGGTCGTTTCAAAAACTTGATATAATGGGTTTTAGCCATATAAACTTGAACAAGGAATTTTTTGAAACGCCCTAAAAGAGATTAGGTTTTCTTAAATCTGGAAATTATACTATATAAAAAGCAATTAATCTTTTACATTTGCCTATCACAAAATAACGTTAAAGCGTTCGTTATTTTGCTCCGTCAAATGTAAGATTAATAGTGCTTTTTATATAATCACTGAATGCAGGTTATTTTTACACCAATAAAAGCCTTCTATTGATTAATTATCAAAGAAGGCTTTCTTTTGATCCAATTCAAAAATTTCTTTATCCCAATTCTTGCAACGGAATCTTTATACCTTCAGGGTTAATGATGTATTTGTTGTCGTAAACCAAAATGGAAATATTCGGACCACTCAATATTTTAAATTCAGCATTTTTCTTATCAACCTTTATAGAAAGCAATGCGCCTTCGTAATTAAGCTTGAAGCTGAAAGATTTCCATTTTTCTGGTATTGAAGGTTTGAATATCAATAACTCTCCATCCGTCCTCAAGCCACCAAATCCATAAACCATATTGAGCCATGCTCCTGACATGGAAGTGACGTGAAGTCCTTGATCGGTGTTCTTGTTATAATTGTCTAGATCAAGACGCGCCATATAATTAAAGAATTCATAAGATTGCTCATTTTTACCCAGTTCTGCTGCCAATATGGAGTGAATTGACGGTGAAAGAGAAGATTCGTGAATGCATCTTGCTTCATAGTATTCATAATTCAACTTCTTTTGCTCAATTGAATAATCTGTACTAAAGAAGAATGGCAATAAAAGTACGTCTGGTTGTTTTATCATGTTGTAACGGAAAATTCTTACATATGCCCAGTTCTTATATATCGGGATCTGAGATTCAGGTATGTTTTTGACATCAACTTCCGGTAAATCGAAGTAGCCGTCATGCTGTTCAATAAGTCCTGTTTTCTTATCCATCGGAATCCTCATCTTATCTGCTTTGTTTTTCCAATCCAATGGCTCAATTTCCCTTAATGAAACTTTTCGTGATACCCTTTCAAGTAAATCAGGCGCATTTTTCTTCATTTCTTCGATGACTTCCAGTGTAAACTCGAATGTCTTTTTGACCATCACATTTGTATATGTATTATTATTAATATTCATATGGTACTCATCGGGACCCATAACCCCGTAAAGACCGAATTCACCATTTAATGGGCTATACTCACCGCGTTTCGCATAGTAACGACTTATCTGCATTAGCAATTCGATACCTTCATTATATAGAAAATTCTTATCCTTGCAGAGTTTGTTATACAGCCATGCCGCATAGGCAATTGCTACACTGACATGAATTTCGAAGTCCCCATGCTGCCATGTAGCGCAGCTTTCAGTTCCATCAAGCGCGCACATGGGATAACGCGCTCCCTCGCAATCAAGTTGCTCCGCGCGTTCACAGGCCTGAGGAAGATATTTGTGTCTATACAGCAGAAGATTTTTAGCTGCCTTAGGATTATTAAATATATAGAATGGCATACAGTAGGATTCAGTATCCCAGAATACCTGTCCATGATATACTTCTCCGGTAAGACCTTTGCAGGGAATATTCAGACTGGCGTCAAAGCCGTGATAGGTTGAATACAGAGAAAAAATTGACAGCCGCACGCCCTGCAGTTTTTCATCATCCCCCTCAATTGGTATATCTATGTTTTCCCATGCCTTTTCCCAATATGACACTTGTGTGTTATAAGCATTTTCGAATGATATGGAATCATATTCCTTTGCGAGCTTGATTCCTTTAGAAAAGACACAATCAGCATCATCTGACTTTTCCCAAAAATTTGTTACTGCTTTTTCAATACATGAAATTTCACCTTGCTTAAGTTCAAGTGAAACATCCAGCGCAACCAACTTTTCTTCCCTTATAAAAGAAGCGTCAAATTTCATGTTTGAATTGAGCCTGAAGCTTGAAAATAGCTGGTGCCCACTTTTTACTGTTGTACCCAATGCCATTACCATCCCATCCTGCTCCTGCGCCTTTGGCATGGTCCAGAAATTTTTACCTCTTGCTGTATATTCACTATCTGCTGATTCGGTTTGGTTCCATCCTTCAGCAATTTCGTGAAGTATCGAATAATCCAATCCCGAACGGATTTGGATGCTTCCGCTGAAATTCAATGGTTCGAAGGTGATTTTCTGAAATCCCATATTGGGTTTATCCATGCTGAGAAAACGTATAAACGTTAATTTTAACTCCTTACCGCTCACTGTTTTCCAGTTAAAAGTTCTTGTCATTACACCCTTTTTCATATCCAAAACACGGGAAAAATCTGAAAAGATGCTTTTTGCCAAATCCAACTGCTCTCCATCAAGTATTATCCGCGTATAAAGCCAGTCTACAGAGTTTACCCCAAAACAGACTCGAGTGATTATTCCTTTGAATAACTGCCAGTGTTGAGCTTCCATTTCTTCGTAAAGGTTATTGAAATAGCTTCCCAGAAGTCTATTTCCACTATAGCCCTCTTCAAAATAGCCTCTAATCCCCATAAATTCGTTTGCAAGGCAGAACATGGACTCAGATATTCTTCCACGCTTCGGTATGAAGCCTTCCTCTATGATTTCCCATGGATCAACCTTTAAATATCTGTCTGCTACTTTCGATGCCATACTAAATTACCCTCCTTAATTATGAATGTTTTTCCTTTATTCTTGCATAAACATTTTCCAATGTTCCTCTAAACGGTCCGGGCGTTTCCATCTTTATGGAAACCAGCGCTGCGGCAAACTTAAGTGATTGCGCTATATCATGGTCCATCCTATGTGAAAGGTAGGCGGCAAACGTAGTGTCACCTCGTCCTGTTCGTCCCGCTATACTGCTGTTTGAGAATTTCTCATAATATGTTTTGCCTCCCACCCTAGCCAATACTCCATCGGCTTGTGTTATCACAGTTTCAGGGCAACCCCACTCTTCAAAAATCATTGCAGCTTTTTCTAGATTATCCGTACCTGTAAGAACCTTAGCTTCAACTACATCCAGTTTTATTTTGCTCATTAGTCCAGCTACTTCTATTTTCGCAGAATCATCCATAAAGGATATTTCCTTTGAAGCAGGATCTACTTGACGAACAAAGCTCTGCATGTCTACAGAGAGATTGTAGCCTTTCGAACTTAACCCCCTGATAAGACTCATGTCAAATTCAGTATTGGATATTCCTGCTAGATGCATGAATTTAGTATCCAGCGACGGAACTTCATCTGTTTTTATAATTCCCGCGCTTTTTTTAAGAATCAATCTTCTCTCATCCACATTTTCTGACGGATGAATAACCACCGAATATGTGGTCTCATCTGCTGGAATAAGGTAAACGTCTATTCCCAAGTCCTCCATAGGTTTTAGGATATTTTTATCCTTATCTGACATTTTAGTTACAACAGCTACTTTTTTTCCTATCCTTCCAGCGACCATGGCGCCGCATAACACCGCGCTTCCTGGCGCAATCTTAGTTTCACCCATGAATGGAGTTATTTCATCAAAACACATATGTCCTACAAACGTTATATCATAAGATTTCAT
>JAUZPS010000040.1 GCA_030705945.1 Bacillota bacterium | reverse complement strand
GCCGCTGCTACTGCCGCTACAGCTGTTTCAGAAGTAGGAAACAGCTATATCAAAGGTCCTGACAAGAGTATGGGAGACGCAAAAGGCGGAGCGATTTACCAGTTTAACAAGAGTAATCAAGATTTTTACTTTACTTTGAAGGCTGCGGAAAAATTCGCAGTCAAATACAGCGAAAATCTAATAAAAGCTGAATACCTTGACAGTAAAAAGGGAAAATCTTGGTCATGGACTGATATAGTGGGCGATACCGCAGGCGACTGCTCAGATGATTTGAGATATGCCGCGCCTTGGGTTGATAATGCGACAGTACCGCTGAAAGTCGCATATAGTTATACGGTTGAACCTGCTTCAAAAGCTTATGATTGGGCTACAAGCAGCGGATGCCTTAAAGATGCAAGGGAATTTTCCGAGAGACAGGTAAAAAAGGGTTATGAATTAGGAAAGAAATTTGCGATGGATAAATATAAGGAATATACGACATTACCGCAGATTGACTAAGCTTATAACCGATAAAATGAATTAGCGCATTGACTTTAGCGCGTATTCTCTATTATCGGATTAGATGTTCATGTTAAGTAAAAAATGATAATAAAGAATCCAGATCGGCGCGAGTTCGGTATTCAACCGGACTTGCGCTGGTTTTTATTTGAAACAATTTTTTCTGATACTGCCTAATATATAAAAAGCAATTAATCTTTTACATTTGCCTATCACAAAATAACGTTAAAGCGTTCGTTATTTTGCTCCGTCAAATGTAAGATTAATAGTGCTTTTTATATAGCTTTCTCTAATGAAAAAATGCCGCATGAGCGATGTTGCTTAAATTTAATCCATAAATATTTACTCAATTTATATTGACTTGTCTATCAAAAGTGATACAATATACTGTATCAGGAAATAAATTCTATACTAAATATAGTGATTATCTAGGAGGCAATTCTATGAATCTAACCGATAATGCCGTCAAAGTTCTCGAGAGAAGATACCTAATAAAAGATGAAAACGGGAACGTATTAGAAAAACCGGACGGAATGTTCAGACGCGTCGCTAAAGCAATTGCTCAAGGGGATGCTCCTTATGTTTCTGCTGAAGAATTACAGACGGTTGAACAAGAATTCTACGATTTGATGGCAAATCTTGAGTTTTTACCAAACTCTCCAACCCTCATGAATGCAGGCAGATCTTTAGGTCAGTTAAGCGCCTGTTTTGTTTTACCCATTGAAGATACAATGGAAGGAATATTTGAAAGCATAAAAAATGCGGCTCTGATACATAAAAGTGGTGGAGGAACAGGATTCAGCTTCTCAAGGCTAAGATCCAAAGGGGCTGCAGTTAATTCCACAGGTGGTGTCGCAAGTGGTCCTGTAAGCTTTATGAAAGTATTTAATGCCGCAACAGAAGCAGTTAAACAGGGTGGAACAAGAAGAGGCGCCAACATGGGAATACTTAGAGTAGATCACCCTGATATTATTGATTTTATTACATCTAAAAGGGACAATACCGATATAACCAACTTTAATATAAGCGTTGCTGTTACAGAAGAGTTCATGAAAGCTGTGGAGGAAGACAGGGATTATGACTTGATTGATCCTAATAGTAAGACTTCTGTGGGAAAACAGAAGGCCAAAGAAGTTTTTGACCTTATGGTTGACATGGCTTGGACAAATGGTGAGCCGGGTATAATTTTTATTGACAGATTGAACAGAGATAATGTAACGCCTGGACTTGGAGAGATTGAAAGCACCAATCCTTGCGGGGAGCAGCCATTGCTACCATACGAAGCTTGTAACCTTGGATCCATAAATTTAAGCCTTCTTATTAAAAATTCCGGCAATAAGGCGGATGTAGACTTTGACAAGCTTGGGAAAATAGTTAAAAAGGCGGTTCATTTCCTTGATAATGTAATTGATGTTAATAAATATCCTCTTGTTGAAATAGATGAAATGACAAGGGGGACAAGAAAGATTGGATTAGGCGTGATGGGATGGGCTGATCTTTTATGCAAGCTCAACATTCCTTACAATTCACAAAAGGCATGTAACCTTGCTGAAAGAGTAATGAGCTTTATACAGGAAGAATCAAAAAAGGCTTCAATCGAATTGGCAGAGAAAAAAGGCGTGTTCCCATTATATGATAAAAGCATATACAAAGAACAGGGAATCAAAATCAGAAACGCTACAACCACAACAATCGCTCCAACAGGAACTTTAAGCATAATAGCAGGAGTGTCAAGCGGTATAGAGCCTTTATTTGCAATATCATATATACGAAATGTTATGGATAACGATGAACTCATAGAGGTTAATCCTCTTTTCAAACAGATTGCGGTAATAGACGGTTTTTATTCAGAAAGCTTAATGAGGAGAATTGCTGAGAAGGGGTCAATCAAAGGCTTTCCAGAAATCCCTAAAGCTATACAGAATGTGTTTGTTACTTCCCATGATATCTCGCCTGAATGTCATATTAAGATGCAGGCCATATTCCAGAAGTATACAGATAATGCGGTATCAAAAACTGTTAATCTTAAGCATGACGCCACAAGGGTAAATGTTAGTGAAGTTTTTGAAATGGCTTATAAAACCGGATGTAAAGGCGTAACTCTTTACAGGGACGGAAGCAGGGATGCCCAGGTCCTTAACATCGGTTCTGTGAATAAAGGCGAAGCTGTTGACTCAGACGAATCAAAGGCGAATGAAGAAACCAGAAAAGTTGCTCCTAGACCGAGACCGGATATAACCACTGGTTTTACTGAAAAGGTGAGAATTGGTTGCGGTAACCTTTATATAATTGTTAATTACGACGAGCATGGAATTTGCGAGGTGTTTACAAATACCGGCAGGGCAGGAGGTTGTCCTTCACAGTCTGAAGCAACCGCAAGACTTGTTTCAATAGCGCTTCGTTCAGGGATAGATGTAAAATCCATTGTTGAGCAGTTAAAGGGTATAAGATGTCCATCCACAATCAGACAAAAGGACTTGAAGGTTCTGTCATGTCCTGACGCAATAGGAAGACTGATTGAAAAGGTCGCAAAGATACAAAATGGCAAGGACATAAGTGATAATGATCTTGTAGCGCCTACAGATAATATGATTCAAATACCTATGGCTAAGGTTGAAGTTGAGCGCCACGCATGCGTTGGAGCGGATTCCTGCAATGGGACCTGCAGTGACTTAAGCTCGTCATCCTCTAATTCAGCTGCGGTATGTCCTGAGTGCGGATTGGCTGTTGAACATGAGGGTGGATGCATGGTGTGCAGGAATTGCGGATATTCTAAATGCGGCTGATGCCTTCGGATATTAGTTTTACCTGATTTTGTAACGAATATATATAAAATTTTAAAGGCTACTGATTGGAAAATATCTGTAGCCTTTTTGTAATTTTTTAAAAACGCCCTTATTTGTTGTATGATTCCACCAAACATAGAAATTCATAAATGGGTTTTAGACTAGTGAAACCTTTTTTCAAAATTTCGGGTAATTCCTTTGAAAATGCAAGATTAAAATCATTTTGCGCGCATTCAAAGTAAATATTTTTTCTATCTAGCCAGGGCCTAAGGTTCTCCGGTTGGTCCGGATATTTGCTTCTTTTGTACATTTCGCCTCCAATAACAAATGTGTCCTGAGCTTCATAGCATTTTAAAGCGCTTAAAAATGCGAGATTGTTATTCAGGATCATTTCACGCATATTGGACATTGAACCTGTACCTGCGCCGTAATATCCTACACCAAAGCTTGAACCTTTTTGGCTTATTTCAAACCAAAAGCAGGGGGATGAAGACATTTGAGACTTGTCCCGAAGGAATACAAGCCAAGCGTTATCCCTATACAGAGTCTTGTCCTTTGAAAAACGCGTATCTCTACGAACTCTGGAAATCAGTTTTGAAGGGACAGTTAATATCTGACTGTCTATTTCCGTCATTGACGGCGCAAGTTCTGTTATGAGCTCAACAAATGGGTTGTATATGTATCTTTTATATAAATCTTTATGGTCTTCATACCAAACCTTGCTATTATTTATTTTGTTTTCTAAAAGAAATTTAAGAGCTTCGTTTGAAAATCCGCTAAAACTCATCTTATTACCTCCGAATAATATATCTAAATTAAAAGCGCTATTAATCTAATTGCGCTATGTTATTATTTTGACAGAGATTTGAAGTTATATCAAGTATTGTACCTGAATATAATGAGTAAATTTGGATATTTTCTATTAATGGGAATACCGATAAATTATTGTAATTTTATTCGTTGCGCCAAACAGCCTAAAAAATAAATATAAGTGAGGTAATAAAAAATGGAAAAGAAAAAGTTGGGATTTGGATTTATGCGTTTACCTTTAAAGAACCAAGATGATCAATCAAGCATAGATATAGACACCTTAAATAAAATGGTGGATACTTTTTTGGAAAGAGGCTTTACCTATTTTGATACAGCTTATATGTATCATGCGTTTAAGAGTGAGTTAGCCATCAGGGATTCTTTAGTAAAACGTTATAAGAGGGACAGGTTTACATTAGCTACAAAATTACCGACCATGCTTTTGAAAACAGATGAAGATCAGGAAAGAATTTTTAATGAACAATTGGTAAAATGCGGAGTTGATTATTTTGATTACTATCTTCTTCATAATCTGGGCGTAACAAATTACGAGATAGCGCAAAAATTCAATAGTTTTGCGTTTATTCAGAAAAAGAAAAAGGAAGGAAAGATCAGACAAATTGGGTTTTCCTACCATGATAATGCTGAGTTATTGGAAGAAATCCTTATGGCGCATCCGGAAGTAGATTTTGTTCAATTGCAGATTAATTATCTGGATTGGGATAATGAAAGCATTCAGTCGAGGAAGTGCTATGAAGTGGCAAGAAAACATAATAAGCCTATAATAGGTATGGAACCGGTAAAGGGCGGTATACTCGCGAAAGCGCCAGAGGAAGCAGAAAAATTATATAAAGATTATCATCCTGACATGTCCATAACATCATGGGCTATCCGTTACGTTGCAAGCCTTGAGGGAATTATGACGGTATTGAGTGGAATGACCGATATGGAGCAGTTATTGGATAATACAGGATATATGCAGGAGTTTAAGCCCTTTGTAAAGGAAGAGTATGACATTATCAAAAAGGCTGTCAGGATTGTTAACGAAGGAATCGTGATTCCGTGTACAGCTTGTCAGTACTGTGTTGAGAGCTGTCCGAAAAACATAGCTATTCCGAACTATTTCGCGTTATATAATACCGAAAAGCAGTTTCCGAATACAGGGTTTTCTTTGCAAAAGGTATATTATGGCAATTATTCAAAAACACATGGTAAGGCTTCGGACTGTATAGCATGCAAACAGTGTGAAAGAAATTGTCCTCAGCATATTGAGATTGTAAAATGTTTAAAGGATGTTGCCAATACGTTTGAGATATAATAATCGGACAGGAAATATAGCTCGGTTCTTATTATCCGCATATGAGAATATAAGCAGTAGAAATATAATCAGATTAAATCAAAATCAATGTAACGTAAATTAAATTCATTTATATACAATTATGCATTGACAAATTATATTCCTGATAATAGAATTGTATTTAAAGCTACGTTAATATTACATTTGTCAGAGAGATAACCAAAGTTTTAATGGTACTTTGTGGCAGCGGGATATTATATATTAATCGCTTTTAATTTGAAAATAGGAAATTAATGATTTTATTATTTTTGAATTAATAAATTAAAACGAATAAAACTAATATAAATTGTGAAAAAGATTTTACATAAGCAAATGAAGTTAAAGCATCTTCATTTGCAAAAATAATATGGAATTTTTCATGATTTATAAATCAATGTATATGTTTCGTTGTTTTAAAAGTAAAATATTTATCACGAAACATATAATAAAAGGCGCAAATTTTGAAGGAGGGTATTATGTCAGATTACAAAATCGCGGATTTGAACTTATGGGAATGGGGAAGAAAAGAAATAGAAATAGCTGAAAGAGAAATGCCCGGACTTATGGTAATCAGGGAGAAGTATGCAAAGGAACAGCCGCTAAAAGGTGTAAGAGTTTCAGGCTCATTGCATATGACCATACAGACGGCAGTTTTGATCGAAACTCTTGTTGCTCTTGGAGCTAATGTTAGATGGGCTAGCTGTAATATATTCTCAACTCAGGATCATGCAGCGGCTGCAATAGCTAAATCAGGTGTTCCGGTATTCGCGTGGAAAGGTGAAACTCTGGAAGAGTACTGGTGGTGCACAGAACAAATGCTTACATTTCCAGGAGGACTTGGACCTCAACTCATCGTTGATGATGGAGGGGATGCCACACTAATCATTCACAGAGGATATAAAGCGGAAAATAATCCGGCAATATTAGATGAAGCTACAGATAACGAAGAACTTCTCATTATTAACAAATTACTTAAAGAAGGTCTCAAGAAGGACAATCAAAGATGGCATAATGTAGTAAAAGAATGGAAGGGTGTTTCGGAGGAAACTACTACCGGAGTTCATAGGCTGTATCAGATGGTAGAAAGAGGAGAACTCCTTGTTCCTGCCATCAATGTTAATGATTCTGTAACAAAGTCCAAATTTGATAACCTTTATGGCTGCAGAGAATCGTTGGTTGACGGCATAAAAAGAGCAACTGACGTCATGATCGCCGGAAAGGTTGCAGTTGTATGCGGTTATGGCGATGTTGGAAAAGGTTCTGCTCAATCCTTGCAGGGTCTTGGAGCAAGAGTTATTATAACTGAGGTTGACCCGATCTGCGCGCTGCAGGCTGCTATGGCAGGTTATGAAGTTAAAACAGTTGAAGATACTCTCGGCATTGGTGATATATATGTAACAACAACCGGTAACAGAGATATTATCACAATTGAGCACATGAAGAAAATGAAGGATCAGGCGATTGTATGCAATATCGGCCACTTTGACAATGAAATTCAAATGGCGAAGCTGAATAGTTATAAGGGTATCAAAAAGCTTAACATCAAGCCTCAGGTAGATAAATATATTTTCCCGGAAGGACATGAGATATTTATTTTGGCTGAAGGAAGGCTTGTAAACCTTGGCTGCGCTACTGGACATCCATCCTTCGTAATGTCAAACAGTTTCTCAAACCAGACCCTTGCTCAGATCGATCTTTGGAAGAATAAAGACAAGTATGAACCTAAGGTTTATATTTTACCTAAGAAGCTTGATGAAGAGGTTGCGAGGCTCCACCTTGATAAAATAGGCGCAAAGCTGACCAAGTTGACGCAAGAACAGGCTGATTATCTTGGGGTTCCAGTTGAGGGCCCATATAAAGCTGAACATTACAAATATTGATAATATCAAACCTCCAAAAAGAAAAAACAAAACTTAGATATACTTTTAATGGTAAAGTTTTTCAGGACGGAACATACTGCCGCTGAACTATTTATCAAGTGGGGAAAACTAAAAGAAGCTGATGTCGCAGTATGTTATAGATAAAAAGCACTATTAATCTTACATTTGACGGAGCAAAATAACGAACGCTTTAACGTTATTTTGCGATAGGCAAATGTAAAAGATTAATTGCTTTTTATATAGATACCGAACTGTAAAGTTTTATATAAGTTCGCTTTGAAAAACCCTTTTTGGCTGTTCAGCTCACTTTATAAAACTAGCTTTACAGTTCGATATCTATATGAAAGCAGCTTGAGAAGTAAATTTTTTTTATATTGGTCCAACGATAAATTTTGTGGTACGAACCATCTGATAGCAATAACAAGAAAATTATCTCTTAGCGCTGCCAGCAATATGGAAGCTTAATTTGTTATTCTAGAGAAATTTTAATCAAGGCAAGTTTCCTGTATAAGATATTATTTCATACCAAATTGTTACAAAATATTTATGTAACATGGAAATCTACAAATCAAAAACATATTGCTCCAGATGAATAGACTTTTGCCATGAAGTTATCAGTATACCACAAAATTTATCGTTGAACCTAATAAAAATCTATTTCAAATAAATATTTCTTTGCTACGATATATTCCAATCAACTTATTCTTTTTTTTCTTCACTTGATGAAACTGCGTCTTTATTGTCTTTTGATTTATTTTCTTCATTTTCTAAATTCTTATTTGATTCACGTTCACTATCGGACTCCTTGGCCTTTTTATTATCTTTTCCATCATCTTTTCCATCGTCTTTTTTACCACCGTCTTTTTTATCGCCGTCTTTTTTATTATCATCTTTGTTATCCTTTTTATCGTTTCTATCCTCATTCTTTTTATCACTATCTTTACCGCCCTTTTTATCGTCACCTGAATTTCCCTTTTTATCCTCGCTGTTCTTTTCGTTTGAAGAGCCTTCTTTTGAACCGTTGCCGTCATTTCTTTTGCCGCCATCGTTTCCATTATTACCATTACTACTGTTGTTGCCATTACTATTGTTATTGCTGTTGCCATTTCCACCCTGAGCTTTTCCAGTATCGCCTAATTGGGAAATATAAACACTTTGGTTTTGCAGCACTCTTAATTTTAATTCAATAACCATGCTTTCCAGAAATGATCTAAAGGTATGTTCGTTTAAATTTCTTCCATTTCTCGAAGTAAGTTCTTCAATATCCCTTTTGATATCGACTTGACGAACTTTTGATTCAATTAGCTCACAATAGATTTTTTCATTTAATATTTCTGAGTTAGTAATGCTTAATGCAAACTGATCGCTTCCCATTCCATCAGAGGATCGCGCTGAGGAGGTGAATATTTGAGGATTAACAGCGCTAACTGGATCGGTTAAAAAGTCAATCTTTGTGAAACATTTGAAAGGTATGTTAACAACAGTAAAGCGAATCCTTCCGCTTACAGATGTGTTTCCTACGTGTCTTGCAGTAGAGTATTCAACACAATTTCTTACAAATCCGCTTAAGATTAATTTTGAGCTTTTCTTGTCATCGGTGAGTATTAATTGACTTCGAGTTAAAAAAATGTTCTTTTTGACTCTTGTAATTTCTAATGCGGGTTCTTCAAGCTGTATAGTAGCATCTACATATACTTGGACATCAGCTTCTGAAATAACAACTGGAATTTTACCCACTAGAGGAACTTTTATACCTTCAACTTTTTTAGAATTACTAGGTGAAGCTAAAAGTGTAGTTGCGCTGAGTATTGACGAATTAAGTACTGATGAATTCGAACTAACAACCTGACTTGAAGTCTGTTCCATTTTTATTCCTCCATTTCTTCCTTCTTGAGGAAGCAATTTATAATATACACTATTAATCGTATGCAAAAAAATATATTTTTGTTACAGTCAACTAATTAGAGATTAAAAAATAAGCAATTATATAAAAAGCAATTAATCTTTTACATTTGCCTATCGCAAAATAACGTTAAAGCGTTCGTTATTTTGCTCCGTCAAATGTAAGATTAATAGTGCTTTTTATATAGGTAGTATCAAAAAAACTTAGCAACTGGTCGTTTCAAAAACTTGATATAATGGGTTTCCTTCGTATAAACTTGAACAAGGAATTTTTTGAAGCGCCCTTATCTCTTATGTAACATATTTTTTTTAATAAAAATATATTGATTATATGTTTATTTTTATTTGAATTTGATAGGATGTGCATGATAATGAAAACTAGAACCAACTATATTAAATGGAATCGTGATATGGAGAGAAAATGCCTAAGTAGTGTTCGGGAGGCGAGCGCAAATAAGGATTTTAATTCAAAGATTTTTTCCCAGAAATCGGACAATTCGGATCAAAACATGGAAAGTGAAATTCAGGAAGTGGCTGAAAATTTACTAGAAAAACAAGAAGCTGATTTACCTATTGTAGTGAAAGATAATGATATTTCTTACATAGAGGTTAAAGAAGAAAAAGAGCGCGATAATAGTAAAAATATGGAACCTGAAAATCATAAAAATTCAAAACGCATACTGTGGAATGAAAAAATGTTAGAAAGATGCTTGGGGATTTGCTTTGGAATATCCGGTAATAAATTATCTTCGTTACCGGAGAAGTCTATTAATCAAGCGGTCAAGATTGATGATAAAACTGAAGTCACAGATGATAAAGAAACAGGTTTAAGTGAGAGCAAAAGTGTAACGCAAAATGATGGCGAACCATTATGCCAAGAGACAGAAATTAAAAAAGATAATTTGGGAATAAAATGCTGTAATTCAGGGCCATGGGATTTAAAGGAAAGTTTATCGAAATTTTATAATATTGCTAGAAAAGATACTTATGCCAAGACTTATAGATATCTTATATCAAAGGGTTGTTCAAAAATGAAAGCAACCAATACTGGAAACGAAGAAACAGAGAATGCAATGACCGAACATTATAATACAAATGAGCCAGTTGATGAGTTAAATAATTCTGAAGATTCTGAAATTATAGATGAATATGAATCAATTTTTGATTTGGGATATGAAAACATTCAAGAAAGCAAAAGCCTTGAGCTTGATAAATCTAAAGGAAATGAGACTGACAAGGATGTAAATATAGAAACCTCAACAGAGGTAGTTAGCAATGACCCTTTGGCGTATGGGGAAGAAATTAAGGAGGATAATTCAATTACTGATGAAATTAAAGAAAGCGCGAAAGATGAAGAAAATGTCAATCAAATAAATAAAGCAATTGAAGAGGAAATTGAAGAGGAAATTGAAGAGGAAATTGAGGAAATTGATAAAAATAAAGAATTGCATATTGAAGTTAACGCTGGCGAAGTTGATACTGCAAGTGAATATTTATGCGAAGAATTAAGTTCAGAGAAAGAAATAATGCCTGATGATAAGAATTATTTGAATAATTTAAAAGACGAAGCTACAAAAATCATGTTAAATAAAAAAGTTGATAGGACGCATACTGTCAATACTGATGAGTTGATAGAAGAATGTTTGGATTTAGTAAATGAAATAAAAAATAATAATTCAGTTGATGAATTTCAATCTATAAGTGAAATAGATAACATAGAAAATTTTCAAAGTGATTACAAGTTATTCCAAGAAGATATTGGAGAATTTACTAATTCGTTGGATGTTGTGGCGAATATGAAGTATGAGGATATAATGGAATCGGACTATCAATTTGATGAATATGATGCATATGATTCATATAATGTAGAAAATACTAGATTTCTACAGAGAAATGAGCAGCCTGTTGACGATTATTGTTATCCCATAGACGATACTAGTATAGAAAATAATATTAATTTTGAAAGTAGTGTAGCATATGAAGGAACATTTGATTATCTAACATTTGAAGGAATGGAGGAACAACAGATTATACAATGTCAGATTATCTTTTAATGGCAAACTGGTATTAAATGAGCAGCCATCTCAATTAATGGGTGGTTGCTTTGTTGCTATATAAAAAGCAATTAATCTTTTACATTTGCCTATCGCAAAATAACGTTAAAGCGTTCGTTATTTTGCTCCGTCAAATGTAAGATTAATAGTGCTTTTTATGTATATAAGTTGCGAAAAAGATTTTACATTAAAAATGTAGTTAATACGTCGGCATTTTTCTATCAAAGCTGAACTTTTCGCAACTTATGAATCAAGGTATATATTTTGCAATATAAAAAAATGGATGTAAAATGTTTATTGCAAAATATATAGACGGACAAGTAATACCTCCCCAATTTGTTTTTGTTGAAGAGGCAGTTCGTATAAAACAAATAAAAATAAAGGTGTTAAATAAAGTATAGATTTACAATATAGGTATATGGTATAATAAACCAAGTATCAGGTTGTGTATCTTCGACTGTAATGTATTTAATGATATGTTTATATGGAGATATATCTACTGCCTGTTCATTTTTAAAAATGTCTCTTTAAATTATAATCATATTTATAGAGGTAAATACTATTAAATTTTTTCAGGAGGTTATCTTATGTTAAAAAAATCTCGAGGGTTTTTAAGGACGTTTGCAGTAATTAATATTGTTGCTTTAGTAACGGTATTAAGTATAACTGCAACTCCAACAAATGCTGCTACTACCAGTTCTATTGAGGCTAAAATTGAGGCTGGTGGAACGATTCCAGCCGGAAATTACAAAGTAACAAGGAAAATTGTAATATCTAAAAGCAATATTACAATTAATGCAAGCGGTGTTACATTGGATGGAAGCAGCTTACCGGTTAATGGCAATGGCGATATAATATACATTACCGGCAGTAATAACAAAATAAATAATATTAAATGTAAAAATGCAGGTCAATGTGGAATGTTTATAACAGGCAGTAATAATACTATTTCAGGCTGCGCTACATTTAATAACAGAAATACAGGCATACACCTTGCCAATGGCGCATCCAACAACACAATAACTGGCTGTACCTCATATGGTAACTATGATTCAATCAAAAAAGGTGAAGATGCCGATGGATTTGCAGTTAAAGCAGGAGCAGGTTCGGGTAACAAGTTTATAAATTGTACAGCATATAATAATTCTGACGATGGATGGGATTTTTATGGCTGTAAAAGCGTTGTTACAATAAGTGGCTGTAAAGCATACAGCAATGGAAGAGATTCAAATGGTGACGGAAATGGCTTCAAATTAGGGAGTACTGGTGTTAGTGTTGCTCATAAACTGTCTAATTGCAATTCATACAATAATAAAGGGTGCGGTTATACTAAGAACGGAAATACAGGTAAAATATCATACACAAATTGTTCAAGCAGCGGAAATGGACATTCTGATAATAGGTAATATAAACGAAAGCCTTTGGTTCTATTTATTCTGGAGCCAAAGGTTTTTTGTTGCAAATGCAAAGAAAATTATTGAAATGTTGGTAATATTCCCAATACTTCTAATACTTCTAATGCTTCTAATACTTCTAATGCTTCTAATACTTCTAATGCTTCTAATACTTCTAATACTTCTACTCTATATTTCCCTACTTATAAAAACCTCTTGACATTCTTTCTCTACAAGTGTAGAATAAACAAGAATTCTACACTTGTAGAGAGGAGTTGATTTTATGAATAAAATACCTAAAATATCTGATTCTGAGTGGCAGGTAATGAAAGTGTTATGGGATAAAGCCCCCATTACGTCCAGCGAAATAGTCGAGATTCTTAAACCAATCACCAAATGGAGTTCTACAACTATATATACTTTGCTAAGCAGGCTCGTAAATAAAAAAGCGGTAAGGATCGAAGCAGGCTCTTCCCCTTATATATGCTATCCTGTTATATCGAGAGAGGAATGTAGAAAGCAGGAGAGGAAGTCATTTCTGAATAAAGTGTATGACGGTTCATTAAATTTGATGTTGTCTAATTTTATTGACGAACATAAACTATCAAATGAAGAAATAGAAGAATTAAAAAGTATCCTTGATAAAAGTAAAGGTAATGGGAGATGATGTTATGTGGAGGCTTCTGGACTTTTTTCAATTTATAATAATATCATCTGTTACATCAAGCATTCTTATTTGTATAATTCTTTTTGTAAAACGAATATTTAAAAATACTCTAAGCGCTAATTGGCATTTTTATATATGGTTAATAGTGCTGGTGAGATTGATGATTCCTTATGTACCTGAAAGCTCTGTAAGCGTATTCAATCTAGCGCCAGTCATGGCAAATCTTTTAGGCAATCAAGGCAATACGCCTGTTGAAATCAAAAGCAACCTGGATCATCAAGATCAAAGCAAACCCCAAAACGCGAAAGCAGTGGAAGGCGCAACAGTAGAGCAAAATTTGGAAGCCCAATCTAAAAACATACAATTTACAGATAAAAAACATAATGGTTTTAATGAAATCCATGAACTTATATCCAAGTTTATAATACTCTGGTTAGCTGGTGTTTTAATTTTTGGAGTTTATATTGCATTTATTAATCTCAGGCTGTTATTTAAAATCCGAAGGAGCGATAGGTTAAACAACGAATCAACTAACCGTATTTTCAACGAATGCAAATCAATCCTAAAAATAAATAATGGAGTTTCTATAATGGTTACTACAGCCGTTAATGTCCCTTCACTCTATGGTTTGGTAAAGCCCAGGCTATTAATGCCTAAGAATACATTAGAAAATGTAAACAACTGTGAGTTGAAACATATATTTCTTCATGAACTTTCGCATTTAAAGCGGAAGGACAATGTGATAAATTGGTTGCTAATTTTATTAAAGGCATTGCACTGGTTTAACCCTTTAATCTGGTATGCATTTTATATTATACATCAGGACTGTGAAATAGCATGTGATGCTTTGGCATTGTCAGTTATGAATCATGAAGAAAAAGTCCAATATGGCTACACAATAATTCATCTATTAAAAATATCTTCTGGAAGTCACTATATGCCCGGTACGGTGGGAATTCTAGATGGCAAATCTCAGTTAAGGAGGAGAATTATTATGATTTCACTTTTTAATAAAAAATCTTTTAAATGGTCTGCAGCAGGGGTATTAATTTTAGTAGTTTTAAGCTTTATGCTTCTTACGAATCCTAGAAATAGCTCAGCGTTAACGCATAATACCATACAAACAGACACAAAAATTACAGCTTCTTTAAATAATGCTGATATCAATAAGGAAAATGAATTGAAAGAAAAAAGACCAATCACCATCCAGGATATAAAAGGAAGCTTTTTTAAAGGTAAACTCATGATTATCTCTGATCCTTCTAAGATAACATTAGCTTATAGTTTGAAAGAGGACAAGACAGTAAGTGAAATGGCTAAGGAAGCTAATGCGATTGGCGCAATAAACGCGGGGGGGTTTAAGCCTCAATCAATTGACAGTTCTGCCATTTCACCGTATGGCTTTATAATAAAAGACGGAAAAGTTGTATATGATGAGTTAAATAACTATGAAATCAAACAGGATACAGTTGGTTTCACGTATAAAGATCAACTTCTTGTAGGTAAGTTTACACTATCACAGCTAAAAAAGTATGGAATTAAGGATGCTGTATGCTTTGGCCCAGCCATTATTATAAATGGCTCTCCTATGATAAAAGAAGGCGATGGAGGATGGGGAATAGCTCCGCGAACCGCTATAGGCCAGAAATCAGATGGAACAGTACTTTTTCTTGTTATTGACGGTAGAAGTGTAGCATCTATAGGCGCAACATTGAAAGATGTTCAGAATATTTTTATTAAGAATGGAGTTTTGAATGCATCGCTTCTTGATGGAGGTAGTTCAACCACTATGTACTATAGCGGCAGTATCATAAATCATCCTTCTTCTAAAGGAGAGCGAAGCATAGCTTCATCCTTTTTAGCGCTACCTTGAAACATATGATTAACATAATTTGCTAAAGGACCAGATAGCAAGCTTAAATAGTTTTTAAAGAAATTTATTAAAAGGCTTACTTATAAAAAATTGCATAACAAATAAAGTACTGGTAAGTGTATTTACAAGCTTTATTGAAATAAAGGAACAAGTGTTAAATGGCTCTCCTATGATACAAACAAATCAGCCAGTTGATGAGTTTTGTAATTTACATATTTTGAATACTAAGATATAATTATAAATAAACTATATAAAAAGCAATTAATCTTTTACATTTGCCTATCACAAAATAACGTTAAAGCGTTAGTTATTTTGCTCCGTCAAATGTAAGATTAATAGTGCTTTTTATATATATTATAATATTAA
Source organism: Bacillota bacterium (assembly GCA_030705945.1). GTDB lineage: Bacteria > Bacillota > Clostridia > Acetivibrionales > DSM-2933 > Pseudobacteroides. The sequence goes on along the minus strand of JAUZPS010000040.1, from coordinate 1,786 downwards.
ATCAGTGGAGTGTCATGGGTAAATTTAGTTATTTTAATAAGCTAACACTAAATTTAATAAAATATATACTATCGATTTTATTTTTGATTTTTAAGACAATTTTAATGGAAATTAGAATTGTCTTTCCGTATGAAAAAATTGAGGCTGGCATCGAGGACAGAAACAGACCGAGACGCTTCAAAACTTATGAAATAAAAAGTATTGTTTTAATATGTCTTATTTTAATATGTTCATTTTTTAGTACTTCCAAGCATATGATAATTGCCTTGGACATACTATTCTTTTTCTATCTGCTAATCCCGTTTTTGTTCAAAACTTATTTAAAATACCTTCCGGTACTTCCCTAAGGATAATAAACTAAAAGTTTATTTTGTCGGCTCTTAGCAGGCTCTACTTTGTAAACCATTTTACAACAGTAATCTTAAAGAGCTTATTTCTATATGTTTATAGATGGTAATATAACTGTTAATGATAAAAAATATGCAAAGCGCGGTCGAAAGCTCAGCAAGACCATTGAAGCTGAAAATAGAGTTAACAACTTAATTGAAAGTATTACAAAGCATTTGAGGGCAAACCCTTGAAATATCGGAGGAGAACTTATGATTAATAAATTAAATAAAATAAAACTTAGTTTAAATAAGAGCGATATGAAAAATGATGAACAATTAATAATTTATAAACAATTAGTGGATGATGTAAAGAAGATAAACTTAAAAAATACCGATGATGGCTTACTTAAAGAAATGTCGCAAAATCTTAAGCAACGGGCTAAGAGAGGAGAATCTCTCGATGAATTGCTGCTTGAAGCTTTTGCGTTAGTCAATGAGGCTATTGAACGTATTATGGGTATGAGACCTTATGATGTACAAATTATGGCGGGAGTTGCAATGCATAGGGGTAAGCTTGTTGAAATGCAGACAGGCGAGGGTAAGACTCTAGCTGCGGTTTTTACAGCGTATTTGAATTCTCTTACTGGGGAAGGCGTTCATATACTTACCGCAAATGATTATCTTGCAAGGAGAGATGCGGGATGGATGGGACGGATATATACATTTCTTGGGCTAACGGTTGGATATGTTAATGAGGGAATGAACAAAGCGGAACGGAGAACTGCTTATGAGGCGGATATTACTTATGTTACAGCAAAGGAAGCGGGCTTTGATTATCTCAGAGATTCTCTTTGGCTTGAGTTGAAGGAGCTTACGCAGCGCAAGTTCAATATGGCAATAGTTGATGAAGCGGACTTCATACTGATAGATGAAGCGCGTATACCTCTGGTGATAGCTGAAAATATTGCTTCGACGAAAAAGGCGTCAAAGAAAATTAATAATATTATAAATGAGCTGAAAGCCGGAGTTGATTACGATCTAGATGAGTATTCCCGCAATATTTACCTAACTGAAGCCGGCGTAGACAGGGTTGAGAAAATGCTGGGCTGCGGGAATATATATTCTGAGGAAAACTATGACTTATTGCTTGAATTATACAGCTCGCTTCATGCAAACATATTACTGAAAAGAGATGTAGATTATATTGTTAAGGATCGAAAGGTTGAACTTGTAGATGAATTTACGGGACGTATTGCAGACAGAAGATCGCTGCCTGATGGATTACAGGCTGCGGTCGAAGCCAAGGAAGGACTTAGCGCCTTTTCGGAATGTAAGATTTTAAATTCCATAACAATGCAGCATTTTATAAAGATGTATCCTAAATTATGCGGAATGACTGGGACGGCCAGTACATCTTCTGCAGAATTAATGAATTATTATGGGCTGGAAGTAGCTGT
>JAUZPS010000004.1 GCA_030705945.1 Bacillota bacterium | reverse complement strand
TAACGAAACATATAGAATAAATTTCGGATACTTTTTAAAAATACTTAACGAGAGTTTTTGTAATAATTAACAAAACATGTTTTAACGCTTCTTAAGTTTCATTATCAAAGTCAATTATTTCAGGATTTCATGCAAGTCGCCATGATATAAATTAATAAACAAATAACTAAAGCAGCCAAATCAATTAATGCATCAATTGATTTGGCTGCTTGTTTATATACTCTGATTTACTATTATTGTAGTTATATTAAAAGTGACTAATCTCTTTTTCATTTGCCTATCACCAAATATCGTTAAGCGTTCATTATTTTGTGATAGACAAATGGAAGATTAATAGCTCTTTTAATTTAGTTCTGTTGCTGATAGTAATATATTACCCAGTAACTATTGTATTAAATTTGCCTGCAATAATTATTACATCAGCCATGTTTATTACACCGTCGTTATTTAAGTCATATGCCGCCTTATATTTAGAGTCTCCACGAACTGAATTAAATACATTTGCTAAAAGTATTACATCGGACATGTTTACGACGCCGTCATTGTTTAAGTCTCCTGTAAACACCGGTTTTGTTGTCGGTGTGTTTGTAGGTGTGTATGTAGGTGTGTATGTAGGTTTTGTAGTAGGCGTTGGTGTGTTTGTAGGTTTTATTGTAGGTGTATTTGTTGATGTCGGAGTCGGTGAAACTGTTCCTTCTAAATCACCTACAAAAGTTGTAACACTTTGCGCAGGAAGCTGCGCTGTAAAGGAACCTCCTGATACACTGTAGGAAGAAGCTGCTGCAATATTTCTGCTGCCGTCTGTTATCCATGAATCAACTTTTGCTGTTGAACCACCCTGTAAATTAAACTTTTGACTAACCGCAGAAGTGCCTTTGTTAACTGCAACAATTACAACCTTGTTTTCGCCTTTATATGCAGTTGTGTAGACGTTTGTATTTGGATTAGCAGTTGCATCAACACGATTATAACCATTCTTTATAAATTTAGAGAACTGACCAACCATATAACCTCTTTTCTGAGGCTGGCCTGCCTTATTTATAAAACCCATATTATCATCATGCACCCACCACCATACATAAGCATTCATATTTGCTATAGTCAAGCAGTCATGTATTTGCTTAGCAGTATCAAGCGCATTATTAACAGCTTGTCCATCAGAATAATATTCTGTCATCCATACTTCTTTTCCCTTTGAGTGAGCAAGAGGATAATCCTTTATTTGCGCGCCGTAAAGATGTCCTCCAACTATTGATACATATTTTTCTGCATCAGCATCATTTAATGTTGGATCTGATAAAGAAAAATCGAAATTATACGCTTCCGGCATCATAATTTTTGTATTTCCAATCAATGAACCGTTATTCTTCAGAAAGTCACGGAATTGTGTTCCAGACCATGTACAGGATTCATAGTCAACTTTTATGTTTGGTTCATTCTGAAGAGAAATAGCATAAAGCGGGACATTATTTGATGACATATAATCAACAAAGCTTTTTAGATATTTAGCATAGTTGGCATATTCCGTAGTTTTAAGTTCTCCTCCAACAGTATTGTTGTTGGTTTTCATTGAAGCAGGCGGGGTCCATGGAGTACCGAAAATTATCGCTCCCCTTGCTGCTGCCTTTTTGGCATTGTTCATTTCGTTACTCAACTTTTATTTGGGTCAATTCTGAGACGAAGTATGTTAAGTCCCATATCTTTAAAGAGATAATTCATCTCTGTATCAGTTAAAACATTATTCCATGCCGTACATGTGCCAAAACCTCTTATTACTTGTTTGATGCTTGCCAAATTAACTGTTACATCGCTTGCAGCGCCTGCTGTCATTGTACTACAAATGGGCTGTATTAAAGCAATAGATAAAACTAAAACAAACAATAATATTCTTCTAAACTTATTCATCTTTACTCCTCCTTATTATACCGTACTGTACTTTTACTTTTCTGTAATTAATTCATTAATGCTTCTTTTAATGCATTATAAGCTGGTTTAGGATTGTAGCTTTTATCATAAATCAATGCGTTGTCATAACCTGAGAAAGTTCCAGGAATCCATGAGTATTTATCTGTAAATCCCCACATCATAAATGTAGTGCAGTTAGGGTTATTAAGACAAATCTGCATCAAAGACTTATAGTTGTTTGCCTGTGTCTGGTATGCAGCTGTATCTGCAGGGCTCTTGATTCTTATATCTGTTTCTGTAAAGGAAACCTTTACTCCAATAGCTGCATAACGCTTGATATTCTGATCAATAGCATTTAGCTGCGAAGCGCTCATTCCATTGACAAAGTGAGATTGGAAGCCAACTCCGTCAATCGGTATTCCCCTCTCCTTCATGCTCTTAATCATATTATAGGCTGCATTGGACTTTGAACTCATGTCTTCAATATTATAATCATTATAGAAAAGAAGAGAGTCAGGATCAGCCTGTCTTGCATACTGGAAAGCCTTGTCTATAAAATCTGTGCCAATTGTATTTTTCCAGACACTGCTTCTTAACGCATTTCCGTTTCCATCGTCAATACATTCATTGCAAACATCCCACTCCTTGACTTTACCCTTGAAATGAGTCATCATCTTTGTGATATGATTATTCATTACTGCCAGCAGTGAATCACGGTTCCAGCTTCCATTTGATACCCATGAAGGTACTTGAGAATGCCATACAAAACAATGTCCTCTCATCTGCATTCCATTATTCTGGGCAAATGTAGCCAGCTGATCCCCTTTTGAGTAGTTAAAATTGTTTTGACTAGGTTCGGTAGCATCAAATTTCATTTCATTTTCACAAACTACCATACTAAATTCCTTTTTAAGGATATTATTATAGGTTGCGTCCGAATTGTTATAAAAAACTCCGGTAACTTCTGTACCAATTAATCTCCCCTTTGCTTTTACATAATCACGCAGCGCGGTTCCTGAAATTGTTGGAACTGGGGTATTTGTCGGAGCCTTAGTTACTGTGTTAGTAGGTGTGTTTGTAGGTGTATTTGAAGAGTTAATTACATTATTAAATCTAGAAGCAATAATTATTACATCTGACATGTTTATTACACCATCATTATTCAAGTCATAGGATGACACAAATTTTCCATCTCCCTGGACTGAATTAAACTTTGTTGCTAAAAGGATTACATCCGCCATGTTTATAACCTTGTCATTGTTTAAATCTCCAAGGCCTGTATTATTTGAAATTACTGGTGTATTTGTAGGCTTGGGTGTATTAGTAGGTGTACTTGTTGGAGTATTTGTTGGTTTATTTGTAGGCGTATTGGCTGCAGTATTGGTTGGAGTATTGGTTGGGCCTGATGGAGCAGTAGCTAAATATTCTTTTAGCCATGTCAACGCAGATCTCTCACCTCCGCTTGAATTCATTAGCCATGTATTATCTATCCATGTAGCTTTATACTGATACCCCCATAAAGTTATGCCTTTTACATATGGGCTTTCATATAGAACCGGGAACTTTTCCTTATATCTGTTTAACTGAGTAGTATCATCCGCGCCTGTTATGTCAAGCTCTGATACATACACTGGAAGACCTGTAGCGCCCAATATGTTTAAAACATTCTTCATTGTGGTTACAGAAACTGTATCCATGTTAAACTGATGGCACTGTATTCCTATTCCGTCTATTAAGCCTTTGCCTTTTAAAATATTTATGATCTTTACATAATTGTTTGCAGCATTTGTATCGCCTATTATTCCATAATCATTAATAAGCAATTTGGAGTTTGGAAATGCTTGTCTTGCCTGTTCAAATGACCAGACAATCCAATCCCAGCCTGTTGATCCAGCTCCGCCAATTGCGTTTCTAAAAGGCGCTGGTGAATGTAAAGGCTCATTTACAACATCAACAAAATCAGCTTTGGGATATTTTTTACCGGCTGCTTGTATCCATTCCAAAACTTCAGCTTTCTGGTCTGCTTCTGAAAGGCTGGTTATCCAGCTAGGATACTGACTACCCCATACCAATGTGTGGAACTTGAAAGGGATTCCGCTATTTTTAGCATAGTTGTAGATTGTATCCGCATTTCCCCAATTCATATTATCGCGGCTTCCTTCAACACTTCCCCACTTGGTGCCATTCTCTGGCGTCACCTGATTCCAGTAAGTACCAAAGTTTGACGGTACGCTACCGGCGATAATGTTACCTACCCACTTCGAACCTTTAGCCATTGCTGCTTCTGAAGTTGGGGTTAGCTGCATAACGCATAAGACTAAAATTGCGCATAACGCTAAGATTTTGAAGCCTTTTCTTGCTAGTACACTCATACGTTCTCCTCCTTAATTATTTTTATATGTAACTGTATTCCTTAATGTAGGAAGGTACAGAACATTTCCATCTTAAAATCAATTAATCTTTTACATTTATATAATTATCAAAAAAAACTTAGCAACTGGTCGTTTCAAAAATCTGTCACAAAATATCGTTAAAACCGTTCGTTATTTTACTCTGCAAAATATAATATTAATAATGATCTTAATATATAAATCTTCATGTCTTATATCTCTAGTTGAAGCTTTGTCACATCGTCGCTAATGCGAAGAAGTTCTTTAATATTTGGGGGAATGTTCTCATATATTATTTTACCATTTCCTTCAGGAAGCGCTTCGTTGAAATAATCACAAACTTCAAGCAAAAGCTTCTTTATTGCAAATGACCTGTGAATTATGCATGGTTCAGAGTCATTGAACAATTCAATGCTCTTTTCAATTATTTTTCTTTCATTCAGAGGCAGTGAATTGAATTTGCATTCAAACCTAGTCTTTTCGTTTCCATCAATAAATTTAATTTTTTTCGGTTGCATATATCCTACTCCACCAGAATTCAAATTTGGCAGTATCAAAAAGAAAACTTGTATACTTAGCGTTTCAAAAACTTGATTTAATGGTCTCATCATATAAAACTTGAAAAAGTATTTTTTTTAACTCGCTTAAAAAAAGAAGAACAAAATCACGCCAAATAGGCAAAAAATTATGGCATTAACTAATTTAATATAATGAAGCCGTTCTCTGATTGCCTCTGAAACATCGAAAATCTCTTTTCCCTTATAAACTATAAATGTTAGTAAGATAAGAGGACTAATCAAGCCTAAATTATATATAATAAGGTAGATCAATGCTTGAACGCTTAATTGTAAATTGGTGTGAATAATAGTTATAATAGTTGCAAGATATATCTGCCCGGTGCACAAGAATTCTCCCAGTGATATAATCATTCCTAGAAAAAAGCTTATGAATAGTAATATTTTTATGTTTGCAAAACCGGATGCCCTTTTAATAATATTATGATTGAGCTTTCTAAAAACCTTTGGGAGTTGTAGAATTATCCGGTCATATCTCTCCACTTTAGCCGCAAAAAAGTCCTGAATGTTTAAGATAATAAGGATCAGCGTAACTATTGCCAACAGCGCTTTCATTAATACATTTAAAAAACTTAAGTTGAACAATGACAAAAACTTAAAAAGTATAGTCCCAAGCAGTACATATGCCAAAAATTTTCCTAAAATAAACAAAAACCCAACTTTGAGTATTTTTATGCTTTTTACAGTCAAAAGCGATAGAAAAAAAAGTAGCATTGACATTGAGCACGGATTAATTCCATTAATAAGTCCCGCCATCAATACGGATATAACCTCAAAGCCCTTAAACCTACGCAAATCCTTATCATGGTTCTCGATAGCGTTATGAATTTCAATAGTTTTGACACCAGGATAATTAATTTCCTTTTCAAGATTAATCATTATTGACTTTTCATCTGAGAAATACTTGTCCCTAATAAAAATTATAGGTACAATTCCCTCATCCTCTGCCGAAACCTTATAAACCTCACAATACTTGTCCATCAGGCTTTTATTTCTTAAATCGGATATATCATATTTCTTCAAGTCTAAATTTTTATGTTTTTCACAAAAACGTTCTAGGAAATATGTCATATTTGAGCATGAAGCGCAAGTTGGACTAAAAAAGTACACTGCGATAACCTTATCATTATTCTCTGCCCAAACACTACAAACCTTCGCCTGCATTACAAATACCAATAATAAAAAGAAAAACAGGAACTTTTTCATTCTATTATCTCCAATCCTTCATTACTAATTGAGCTTACCCACCTTCAATAAATCGCAGGCCATATTTTATAATCCTTTTTATAAGCTTTTATCTTTTTATAAGCTTTTATCTTTTTTTAATATTTTATATTTTATCTTTTTTATAATCCTAATGTATAATTTACCGCTTCATCAACATTTGTAAAAAACTTTTCAATTGAATTTTTACTATTTACAATAACAAACATCGGATATTTGCGGTTGTTTGCATCAATACCTAACGCATAGGCAAATATATTAAAATATATCATTTGAGGATCAAGTTCAAAATACTTGTCGTAATTCTGTTTTATATCGAAATCAGGTCTAACTGTAATAATATTTATCTTTTCCTGCATGGCATCAATATTTTTCTTTACAATATCTTCATCTTCCTTGCATCTCCTACAGCCAGACGACATAAACATTAAAAGCGTTTTTCCATTATCCTTCCGAGGAAGTGAACCAGATTTTGACACATTATTAAAAATCATCTTCTCTGCTTTGTTGTATAAGTCCTTTTTATCGCCCAACTCAATGATTTTATTTATCAATGATATGTAACTATAGCCTGTAACCATTATAACTTTATTGTTTTCATCCACCAGAAAAGCGGTAGGCTTAGATTCACTCAATGAAGCTTTGTTCTTTAGCGAGTAATTATAACTTGAGACAATTCCTGCTTTCTTTATCTTTTCCAGAGGTATACTGTCTTCCCAAACGATTACATAACTTATAGCTTCAAAGCTTATTAAACTAGTCATTTTGGATACACAATCCAGCCTATTCATACAATCTTCATTTGCGCTGTCAAGATAGAAAACAACTTTATATTTACTTCTAACGTCGTCTATACTGTTTGCTTTCCCGGAAGTATTAAAAATTTTAATACTTGAAGGTATTATATCACCGGACTTAAGTTCCAACTTAGTATTCAAATTAGAGTAACAACCAGTTAAAACCACTGTCAATACAATTATAACAAATATTGAAAGAAAAATATACAATTTCATGCTCTGTCGCCATATATACAATTACACCTAAACCCCTCTCATGTATTGCTTTCAGAATAGCTGTTGTACTCATTTGCGGCATTTATCCAAGAGACTGCCGTAAAAACAGCAGTCTCTTTATGTTTGAAGTATTTTAGAAGCATTATTTTTTAAGAGGCGGTTTTTGTAACTACTGAGTTAAATTTCCCCGCAATAATCACTACATCAGCCATGTTTATTGAACCATCACCGTTTGCGTCATATAATGGATTGTACTTGGTGTCTCCGCGTACTGAATTAAATGAGCCTGCTAAAATTATTACGTCAGCCATGTTTACAACTCCGTCATTGTTCAAATCTCCTGTAAAAATAGCAGCAGTACTTGTTGGTGTGTTCACTGTACCTGCAAATGTAAACCAATCAATATTTACAGCGCCTGAAAATACAAGATATACATCATTAACACCTGTGACTTTATTAATGCTACAGGTTTGTTCCTGATATGTATTCCAATCGCTAGTTGAAGCTACCTGCAAGGTACCTGCCAGTGTACCCGTTGGACTATTTAATCTTATCTCAATATTAGCAGTACCCGAGTCAGCAACGAGAGCCTTAAATGAGGTTGCGCCGCTTCCAAAGTCTATCTTATTAAATACAAGATAATTGCCATTATTGATATAACCTATACCGCTTCCGCCATTAACAGTAGTTACTGTTTGAATAGTCGTAGAATTAAGACTGTTATAACTTTCTGCCTCCAATTTTGAAAAAGCGCTTCTCTGTGTTACCACTGCGGTTGGTGTAGGGGTTGGTGTCGCAGTCGGCGTCAAAGTTGGCGCCGATGTTGATGTGGAGGTCTGCGCAGTAGAAATCTTAACTAAAACAGTACCATGTGAAGGTACGGATGCTGTATATGAACCATTAAAGCTGCCTTTGTCAGCTTTAGCCCATAAATCACGAACTGTTGCGCTGCCAGTTATACCGATATCTGACCAGTTAACTGTAATACTTGAAGTTGATGAGTTCCTGTTGAGTAATGCAACTGCCTTTGTTTTTCCATCTGTACCAAGAGGTTTGACCCAAACCTCTAAGCCGTTTGCGCTTTTAACCCTGGACCCCTGTTTTCCTGCCGGATCCTGGTCTACATCAATCACTTCTTTATTCAATAAAATATCCTTTGTTGCTTGAGTCATACTCCTAATATCGTTTCCTGCAATAAGAGGAGCTGCCATCATGCTCCACATGCTAAATTGAGTTCGGTATTCTTCTGTAGTGCAACCTTTGTTTCCAACTTCAAGCATATCGGGATCATTCCATGCGCCTGGAGTTGCTGAATTTGTATATTTTGAATTATTATCGATTGCATTTATTATACCATTAAACCAATTTGTTCCATTATCCCACTTATCTGCGATATCACCCGTAGTACGCCATAGATTTCCAGTTGCAGGCATCCAGTCAGCATATCCCCATGCGCAAATACTGAAAACTATTGGTCTCCCACAATTGGCAAGAGCAGACTGCATTTTTTGGTAATCAGTTTTCATATCGCTTCCATTTGGAATATTGCAATTATCATATTTTAAATAATCAATCCCCCATGAAGCAAATGTTTTTGCATCTCTATCCTCATAGCCTTTACTTCCGCTTTGTGGAACATTCATACATGTCATTGTCCCACGACATCCATATATTCCAAGTTTAAGACCTTTTGCATGCACATAATCAGATAGTGATTTCATTCCACTCGGGAAACGAGTAGGATCAGCTCTTAAATTACCGCTGGAATCACGCGCTGGATTCGCCATCCAGTTATCATCCAGATTAAGGTACACAAATCCTGCGTCCTTCATTCCAGAACTTACCATTGTATCAGCAATCTGTTTAATTTTAGTTTCATCAATATTCCCTGCAAATATGTTCCAGCTATTCCATCCCATAGGTGGTGTTTTAGCAAGACTATTATTCCATGCCCCTGCATTTAAAACCATCAAAGAGATAACAAGAATAACCATAATGAAAAGAGTGACTGTAGTTAACACTTTTTTCATAAAATACTCAACCCCCATTGTTTTTATTTTATTTCAAAAAAGAACTCTAATGATCTGTATCAAATTACATTGAAAGTCCATTCTAGGACTTTCAATGTAATTATATAAGTTGCGAAAAAGATTTTACTTTAAAAATGCAATAAATACGTCTGCATTTTATTATCAAAGCTAAACTTTTCGCAACTTATGAATCAATGTATATATTTTGCAATATAAAAAGTAGATGTAAAATGTTTATTGCAAAATATAAAACAAAACTAATTAAGAGTTCTGTATCTATAAATTATTGAATAAAATAACTCCCCCTGTCCACGTCACATAGTTATTTGTATTCTATTTAGGGCGTTTCAAAAAATTCCTTGTTCAAGTTTTGTATGATGAAAACTCATTATATCAAGTTTTTGAAACGCCCAGTTGCTAAGTTATTTTTTATACTGCCTTATACGAAACTTCATATGTAACATGTAACATTATAATAATTGCTACGCTTTAAACAGTGGTGTTGAATTTATTTGCAATTAATATTACATCTGCCATATTTATTGTTCCATCCCTATTTATGTCATAAAGATCATTAAACTTAGGATCACCTTTTGTAGTATTAAAAGCTGAGGCAATCAATATAACATCTGCCATGTTAACAACGCCATCATGATTTATATCAGCGGTGATTGTTGGCGTAGTTGGTATCTTTGTAGGAGTTGATGTTGGAGTGTATGTAGGTGTTGATGTTGGAGTGCGTGTTGGCGTTAATGTTGGTGTATTGGTAGAAGTTGAAGTTGGCGATGGCGCGCCACCCAAAGTACCTATAAAAGTTGTAACACTTTGCGCTGGCAGCTGAGCTGTAAAGGCGCCTCCCGATACACTAATATTTGATCCTGTCACTAAATTCTGACTACCGGTAGTTACAATTGGAGTCACACTTGATGTCGACCCATTCTGTAATATGAATTTTTGACTAACTGCAGAAGTATTTTTGTTGATTGCAACAATTACAACTTTATTATCACCTTTGTAGGCAGATACATAAACATTTGTATTTGGGCTCTTTGTTGCGTCAACCCTTAAATATCCATTACGAATATATTTCGAGAAATGAGCCATCATGTAACCACGCTTACTTATAGTTCCATCCTCTTTCATAGGACCATATTGCCTGCGGATGTACCACCATACATATGCCTGAAACTCTGCTTCTACCATACCGTTGTGCATATGAACGGCAACATCCAATGCTTCAGGCCAGCGATCTGCTGAGTTATCATCACTATTCGGAACATATACTTCAGTCATCCAGAGCTCTTTTCCAGCTCCTTTCTGTTTGAAAAGAGGATAAGGGAAATTACTAACCGAAGTGCCATAAGTATGAGTACCAAGAATATCCATATTTGCAAGAGCCTGTGGATCGTTCAAAATGGGGTCTGACATACTTTTAACATAAGAAAATGATTCAGGCGCCATTACCTTGCAGTTAGTGATTGCTCCAGCGTTATTTTTCATAAAATTAAGCATTTCTTGTGGTGTCCACCATGTCCATGTCGATGCATAATCAGGCTCATTCTGGACAGAAATAGCATAAAGGGGAACACCATTATCCTTCATGTATTTAGCAAAATCGTTAAGATGCTGAGCATAAGCATCATATTTGTCGTATCTAAGTCTTTGTTGATTTGCGACACCATTACGAGTGAATTTCTCAATCATATCACTTGGTGGATTCCAAGGTGAAGCAAAAACTATTGCTCCGTGAGCTACAGCAGCTTTTGCAACCGGTAATTCTTTAGACCAATTATTCTTATTACCGTCCACAAAGATTCTTAAAACAGAAAAACCTAACTGATTAGTTCCATTACCAAAAGCTGTTTCTCTTTGAGCTGTGGTCAAATCTACACCCCAAGCTGGGCAGTTTATTCCGCCAAAACCTTTAATTAATTGTTTCTCTGATGATAAATTAACCGTTACATCACTTGCTGCTTTAGTCAAAACTGTAAAGTTGACAGATGATGTCAAAGCAACAATACAAGTCAAGGTAAATACTAATAATCTCTTTAGTTTCATTTTCATTTCCAAACCCTCCATAAAATTAAAAATAATATAAATATAATAATACCTTTAAATTACTATAAAATAACACCCCCCTATTCCATACATATGGTTACTTTTCTTCTGCTTGTATTTTTAGATGAAATTGAGTTATTATGACTTGCTGATAGCATAGGTGGTATAAAGAATATTGGAAAAACTACTGATACTTTTTTTTTGATAATAACTCTTCATATACTATATTGATAATTCTATTTTAATATAAAATTTTACTTTTTCATATAAAATATTCGTAAATTAAAATTTTTTAAGTCCTTTTTTGATTAAAAAATACAAAATTTAATTAATAATTAAAAATATTAAAATTATAAGCAAATAAAATACCGCTTAAATCTTTTGAAAACAAACCGATACAAAAGACAAGCGGGATAAATTAAAGTAGTACAAAATGAATTTATTAAGATTTGTAATAGGACTAATAATCCCAAATTTCTTTTTTATATATTTAGCAGTCTTGGAAGTTTAATTATTGGTTAAATTTTACGAATAAGAGAATTAAAATTTAATATTAAGCAGTAATCAAAAGAAGATATGTTCTTTCTCAATATTTGTTATAAAAGGCTTGAAAATTTTAAGCCTGAATTTAAATACGATAGTTACCTCTATTATAAACTTTTGATTCTTCTTTAAGTTTCTTTTACTTACACCTGTCAATTCATCAATATCCTTATACGGAAGACTGAGGTTTTTATTTAATTTTTCATACAAATCATCATTTTCCGATAATAACTTTGCAATTCTTATATAGGATTGCCTTTCAACCTCATGTTTAGGAGTTGCTTCAACCAAGTCATCTATATAGATCCCAAACTTTTTGAGCTCATGCGCAAAATATTCTATATCTTCCTTAAAGTCAGGTTCCTCAATCTTTTCATTCGAATTGCCTTTTAAAAATATCTTATCAAAGTCAGAGGCAGCTTCTTCGATACTTGTAAACGTCATTATCTTGCTATACTCCGAATTTAAGTTTACATAATCCGATATCCTTTTACTTATTACCTGTTGCGCAAAACTGTAAAATACATAATATTTTTTTTCATCAAATTTATCAATAGCTTCATTAAAAGCCTTCAGCCCGACAATGAATTCCTCGCTGTCCTCAGAAACAAAAGAATTGCCGACAACTTTTGATACCGACTTTACAATAAGCTGCCTATATCTGTTTATAAGATTATCTCTTAAGTGTTCATCCCCGTTTTGTATTCTAAACACAATACCGTTAACTGAATTTATTGGTAAATATCTGTATTCATTATTTAAATCATATTTTCTATTTCTGAAAATACTCATACCAATTAAAGTTCTCCTAAAAAATTATAATTAAAAATAACTATATATTTTCAATAAACATTTTACATCCACTTTTTATATTGCAAAATATATACCTTGATTCATAAGTTGCGAAAATTTCAGCTTTGATAGTAAAATGCATATGTATTAACTGCATTTTTAATGTTAAACCTTTTTCGCAACTTATATAAATTAAAATCAATTAATCTTTACATTTAGGCAGTATCAAAAAAATAACTGGTCGTTTCAAAAACTTGATATAATGAGTTTTCATCATACAAAACATGAACAAGGAATTTTTTGAAACGCCCTTATCAATCTCAAAATACCGTTAAAACTATTCGTTATTTTGAGATTGATAAATGTAAAAGGTCGATTGATTTTAATATAAATTGTATTTTTATTTATAATTATGATAGTATAATAAAATAACTTTAGCTTCTCTGAACCAATTTCTTTGCTTTACTTATTATATTATCTACTGTAAACCCGAATTCTTTAAATAATATCTCTGCAGGCCCAGATGCTCCAAAAGTGTCAATTGAAATAATATCTCCATCAAAACCTATATATTTATGCCATCCGAAGGATGACCCTGCTTCAACAGCAATTCTTCGGCGTATATGGTTTGGAAGTATTTGCTGTTGGTATTCCGGCTGCTGACTATCAAATGCTTCCCACGAAGGCATGCTAACAACCCTCACAGGTAAGCCTTCACTATCTAGTTTTTTTCCAGCTTCATATACAAGTTGCGTCTCAGAGCCTGATCCTATTAATATCAATTCTGGTTCCTTTTCTGAAGCAAATATTATGTATCCCCCTTTTGACGCATTGGATGATGTGGAATCAAGGGTTGGGAGATCTTGCCTGGATAGGATAAGAACTGTAGGTCCTTTCATGTTTGTGAGGGCATAATTCCATGCAGCCTGGGTTTCTTTGATATCTGCTGGTCTGAAAACGGTTAAGCCAGGTATGCTTCTTAACGACGCAAGATGTTCAATCGGCTGATGGGTTGGCCCATCCTCGCCAACTCCTATGCTGTCATGTGTAAGTATATAAATAATGGGTAATTTCATAATCGCGGATAATCTCATAGCTCCCTTCATGTAATCACAAAATACCATGAAAGTTGATACATAAGGCCTGAGTCCTCCATGTATGGCAATGCCGTTTCCTATAGCCGCCATAGCGTGTTCTCTAACTCCAAAATGTAGGTTTGAACCAATCGGGTTTTCAGATGAGAAATCACTTCTGTCTTTCATCGCAGTCTTTGTAGATGGCGATAAATCAGCAGAACCTCCGATCAGGTTTGGAACATAAGACGTTATTGAATTTATAATCGCTCCAGATGCCGCTCTGGTTGATTGAGCTTTAGGAATAAAAGTAGAATCGCAATAAAGCGATTTATAGTCCGGCGAAATAACATTATTATTCCAATCCCGCCATTCTTTCGCAAGTTCAGGGTATTGTTTGCTGTAGAGCTCAAACATCCCTTTCCAATCAGCTTCTTTCCTGTTTCCGTCTGAAATTAATGTTTCCATGTATTTCTTTACATCATCAGGTATTAAAAAAGGTTCATTGGAATCCCAACCTAAAAATTCTCTTGCAGCTTGAATATTATCTTTTCCACAAGGTTCTCCATGTATAGAAGATTTCCCTTGTTTAGCAGGACAGCCATAGCCGATGATAGTTTTAATTTCAACAAGTGATGGCTTACTGAGGTCTGATTTAGCCAACTTTATTGCGTTGGATATTTCTTCGGGATCATTGCCATCTTCAACAATAATTGTTTGCCATCCATATGCTTCAAAACGCGCTGCAACATTTTCTCTGAAGGTAATATTAGTGCTTCCCTCAATACTGATTGAGTTTGAGTCATACAAAACTATCAATTTTCCAAGGCCCATACTCCCTGCAAACGATGCTGCTTCTGAGGTTATACCCTCCATCATGCACCCGTCGCCGCACAAAGCATAAGTATAGTGATCAACAATATTAAACCCTGGTTTGTTGAATTTCGAAGCAAGATTTGCTTCCGCAAGCGCCAGTCCAACTCCATTCGCAAATCCCTGCCCCAAGGGTCCTGTTGTTGTTTCTACTCCCTCGGTATGATTGTATTCAGGGTGACCTGGAGTTTTACTTTTCCACTGACGGAATTGTTTTATATCTTCAATATCCACACCATATCCAAACAGGTGAAGAAGTGAATACATAAGCATTGAACCGTGACCCGCAGATAGTACAAAACGATCTCGGTCTTGCCACTTAGGGTTATTCGGGCTGTGCTTTAAAAAGTCCGCCCACAAAGTAAAAGCTGCAGGAGCTGCTCCAAGCGGTAGTCCGGGGTGACCTGAATTGGCTTTTTCGATAGCATCCATAGATAATATTCTTATTGAGTTAATGCATTTTTGGTATATTGGGTTCATAATAACCCTCCTTTCCATCTTCTATGTTTCTATGTTTGTTTTAATAAATACAAAAAGTTTTAAAATACTTGATTTAAATAAGCCTTAAAATTCTCATAATTGTTTCCAAATATTATACATACACATATAATGAATTTGCTATTTCTTTCAACAATCTTAGAAGGAATATCAATTATTTCAGAAAGTTCTTTTGTCCATAAAGCTTTATTTGTTAATAACCTGTCGTAAATATCTTTATTTCCTATTATTTCTTTAGCTACATTTAAACATATCTGTTTTGAAGCTTTATGTTTAGGCATATAATCAGGCAGATTTCTTATGTTTAGTCCATATACCGCCAACTCCTCAGAAAACTCTTTAATTTCCTTAACGAGTTCATACCTGCTTGATTTTTCGTCAATATCAGAAGTATCTACTTCTTCTGACTCTATTTCACTTTTGCTTTCATAATTTGATAATAGAACTTCCTTATCGCCTATAGATGATATATTCCTAGAATAATCAACTATTCTCCTTTTTATTACAGTTTGAGCAAAATTAAGAAACCTTATATTTTTTCTACTATCAAACTTTTCAATTGCCTCATCGAATGCCATAAGCCCTATGCTATATTCATTACTATTTTTAACATCAACAATCTTTTCAGAATAGAAACCTGAAATAACTTTTATTATCAATGGAATATAATCTTCTGTGAATTTTTCTTTTAGCTGCTTATCACCATTCTTTATTCTCTCAACAATACGTGTTGACGTTTCATTTGAATATTTAGAAATAGTCGAAATAAATAGCATAAACGTATTCCCTCAACATTAATGACATTATATACAACTTATATAATAAGCCTTTTTCACCAAAAATTTATGAAAGCAGCTTCCAAACCATGTCACTCAATCTAAGATCATTTTTAAACTTCATAGGCGTAGTATTATTATCAATAACAACACACTCAATACCCGCCATTTCAGACCAATCGGCCAGGTTTTCAGCTGTAACTATAAAAGAGAAAGATGTATGGTGAGCGCCTCCTGCAAGAATCCATGCTTCAGCTGAAGCCTGAAGAGATGGTCTAGGCTTCCATAAAACACTTGCTACAGGTAGTTTCGGCATTGATTTTGCTGCTTTTACAGCATCCACTTCATTTATAATAAGTCTGAACCGATTACCCATATCCACAAGCGAAGCGCATACAGCAGGGCCAGAATCTCCGCTAAACACGAGTCGGGCGGGATCAGCTTTACCTCCTATAGAAAGCGGATGAACCTCAATCTTTGGGCGGGTTGCTGCAATGGTCGGACAAACCTCCAGCATATGAGCTCCAAGAATCATCTCATTTCCAGGTTCAAGATGGTAGGTATAATCCTCCATAAAAGAAGTTCCTTTACCGCCGGCAATTATTTTCATAATTCGTAGAAGAGCCGCAGTTTTCCAGTCACCTTCAGCGCCAAATCCGTATCCGTCCGCCATTAATCGTTGAACAGCAAGACCTGGAAGTTGTTTCATACCATGTAAATCTTCAAAAGTAGTAGTGAACGCTCCGAAATTTCCATCCTCTAAAAAGGCTCTCATACCGAGTTCAATACGGGCCTGCTCTAGTATAGAGTTTTTCATATGACCTTCGCTACGGGCTTCTTCTGAAATATCATAGAGTTCTAAGTATTCTTCGAAGAGATGATTTACTTGGCTATCCTGAACTTCATTAATATATTTATTGAGATCACCCACACCATAGCCGTTAACAGACCAACCAAACTTTATCTGAGCTTCTACTTTATCGCCTTCTGTTACAGCTACTTCTCTCATGTTATCCCCAAAACGGGCTACTTTTAATCTGCGTCCCTCTACAAATGCTACAACAGTGCTCATCCAGTTTTTAATCCGTCTGAGGACTTCAGGATCCTCCCAGAAACCAACAACTACTTTTCTAGCAATGCGCATCCTTGAACCTATAAAGCCGAATTCGCGGTCTCCATGAGCTGCCTGGTTTAAGTTCATAAAATCCATATCGATGCTATCCCATGGGATATCGCGATTAAACTGAGTGTGAAGATGCAGTAGTGGTTTGCTAAGCTCATTTAGGCCTAAAATCCACATTTTAGCTGGAGAAAACGTATGCATCCATGCAATTAAGCCAGCGCAGTTATCGTCATTGTTTGCTTCCAAACATACCCTGCGTATATCATCAGGTGTTGTTAAAACTGGTTTAAAAACAACCTTGTTAGGCGCTATGGAAGCCTTATTTAATCCCTCAGCGATAATTCGGGAATGTTCCGCAACCTTTTCCAGAGTCTCTGGTCCGTACAAATGCTGACTTCCTGTAATAAACCAGAATTCCATAGGTTTTAAATTCATCATAACAATCTCTCCTTATATAATTTATTGAATTAAAAACTAATTAACTCAACTTTCCCACATCATTAATATTCTTGCAGCCATATTATCATAACGTTATGCCTATCAAATCTATATCTATATATAGTTGAATTAATGGCAGTCTTAATGGCTGCTTAATTTTAAGTGGGAAAGTTGACTTAATAATTTTCGTATTTAGGCAGTATCCATCTTTAACATTCGAAATCTATAAGCCCTAGTTGGTCAAAAAGCCTTAAAACAGTATACCTGTTTCTTGCGTACATACAGTTTTTGCTGCCTTCATCAACTAATAATCCGCTTATATTTATATCCTCGGGAGAAGATGGCGCTTCAACAGCTTCAAGGATTGATTTAAGAACGTTAGAAAGAGGCGCCTTATCAGCAATCTCTTTTATAGAAGCCCACTCTTCTACTATTTTCCGGTTAATTTCTTTTACATAATCCATGTAAGCGTTTTCCTGTATTACTTCGTTAGCTATACTGCCATATACCTCTTTTATTCTTGCCTTAGTATCATCTTCAGAAACTGTTGTTGCTTGCGATAAATAGTTGATCACATCAATTTTATCGAGCATACTGAGGAAATTGTACCTTTTTGCCATTAGAACGCTGGCAACTCCAACCTTGTGTCCATGAAGAATCTGCTTTTTTCCTTCACTAATAAACCGCATCTCCCAGAAATGAGCAAGGTGATGTTCAGAACCTGATGCAGGCCTGGAATTTCCCGCCATCAGCATTGCTAACCCGGACAAAACCAATCCATTCATTAAATTCTCAATTGCATCGTCTTCTCTTCTTTTTAAACCTTCAATTTGATCAATACATAATTTAAGAGCCTTTTCAACTATGGAAACAATAGCCTCACAATAATATTCATTACATATGTAATACCCCAATTTCCAATCACTCAAACTTATATACTTCCCTAACATATCGCCAAAACCCGCGGTAATCATCTCATAAGGAGCATTTTTCAGTATGTCTGTGTCTCCAATTATCGCTATTGGGGCTATAGCGCTGTATGTTCTTTTAAATCCATTTATTATCAATGGAGAAACACTCGAGGCATACCCATCCATAGATGGCGCTGTGGCAATAATCAAATAAGGCTTATTCAATTTAAAAGCGGCATACCTGCTCAAATCGTTTATGGTTCCTGATCCAACCGCTATAATACAAGATGTCTCATCGTCTATTTCATTCAAAAGTCTTGTGAGAGCTGATTCGTCCGCTATTAAATCCTTCTTTTCAAACACAGTCGAAGTAAAATTATAGGAGCGCTCCAGAAATTTTCTCTCAACTTGGTTAGCGGCAACTTTGTATGTATTCGCATCTGCGACGATATGAAAATTGTCTGTAAATCCAAGCTTTGAAATTACCATTTCCAATTTATTTATTGCGCCTTTCCCAATGATAATTTCTTTTATAGATATGCTATGGTTTACACCACATTTGCATGCCATTTCGTTATTAATCAGATTTTCAAACAACATTTTAACTTTTCACTCCCAAAATAAAGCCATTTTAAAACAATTAAGCTTAGGATGTAAAATGTTTATTGCAAAATATATATATAAAAAGCAATTAATCTTTTACATTTGCCTATCGCAAAATAACGTTAAAGCGTTCGTTATTTTGCTCCGTCAAATGTAAGATTAATAGTGCTTTTTATATAGGTTATTTTTGACCGTAATATGCATTAGATCCATGCTTTCTTAAAAAGTGTTTATCTAGCAATGAATTTTCAATAGGTTTGATTCCTGGTGTGAGTATACAATTATGAAACGCCATCATTGCGATTTCTTCAAGAACTACCGCATTATGCACAGCCTCGCCGGCATTTTTACCCCAGCAAAAAGGACCATGATTATTAACAAGCGCCCCTGGAACATAAACAGGGTTTTTATCAACAAAAGTTTCAACAATTACATTCCCGGTCCGTTTTTCATATTCATCTTTTATCTCTTCAGCCGTAAGCTGTCTGGTGCATGGGATTTCTCCATAGAAATAGTCAGCATGAGTAGTCCCAAAAGGAGGTATGCCTCGGCCACTTTGCGCCCATATGGTTGCCCATCTTGAATGAGTGTGCACGATACCTCCGATGTCCTTAAATTTGTTGTATAGCACAAGATGTGTCGGTGTATCGGAAGAAGGTTTTAGGTCTCCCTCTACCTGATTGCCTTCTAAATCAACCACAACCATGTGCTCCGGTTTCATCTCTTCATATGGAACACCACTGGGTTTTATGACTACAAGTCCTCTTTCACGGTCAATTCCACTTACATTTCCCCACGTATAGGTTATAAGACCTCTTTCGGGTAGTTCAAGATTCGCCCATAAAACCTCTTCTTTTAAGTTATTTAACACAAATATCACCCCCCATTGCTGCTATTTATTTCTTGCCTCTTCCTTAATATCTTTAAGCCTCTTCATTACATCATTCTCTCCTCTGCCAAAATAATCGTGCAGAATCTTATATTCGGCATAGAGCTTGTTATATGCTTCAACATTTGACGGAATGGGTTTGTAGTATTTTTCTCTTACTTTCCCCATATCTTTTGCAGCATCGACAATGCTATCAAATCCGCCTTTTGATTTACCTGCAGCTACAGCTCCAAACATGGCTGAACCTAGCGCTGGTGTCTGATTTGAAGCTGATATGCGAATTTCCATATTAGTTACGTCAGCATATATCTGCATAAGCAATTCATCTTTTGCGGCAATACCTCCACATGAGTATAACTCGTCAATAGGCACCCCATTTTCACGGAACGTTTCGACTATCATTCTTACTCCATAAGCAGTTGCCTCAATAAGCGCCCTATACATTTCTTCCGGCTTGGTCTGAAGTGTCATTCCAAGGAACAAACCTGTCAAATCAACATCTACAAGCACAGAACGATTTCCGTTCCACCAGTCAAGCGCAACCAAGCCGCTCTCGCCAACCTTATAAGCCGCTGCCTTCTTAGTCAAGAGTTCAAATACGCTTATACCTTTTTCTGAAGCTTCCTTTGCGTATGAAACAGGCGCATAGTTTTTAACAAACCAATCAAAATGGTCCCCAACACAGGATTGACCAGATTCATAACCTAGAAACCCAGGCAGAACTCCATCCTCGACCACACCGCACATACCTGGAACAATTTTTTCTTCAGTACCCAACAATATATCACAAGTGGAAGTTCCAATGATTAACAGCATTTTACCGGCTTCTGTTATACCTACCGCAGGCAATGAAACGTGCGCGTCAACATTAGCTATTGCAACAGCAGTACCCACTTTCAAGCCTGTAAGCTTTGAAGCTTTTTCATTAATCTCTCCGGCTTTTCCACCAATGGAATAAATATCTCTGCTTAACTTTTCGTCTACAAGGTTTTCAAGCCTTGGATCCAATTCTTTAAAAAATTCTTTGGAAGGATATCCTTTTTGTTTGTGCCACATCGCTTTATATCCCGCTGTACAGCTGTTCCTCTTTTCTTCGCCGCAAAGCTGCCAAACTACCCAGTCAGCCGCTTCAATAAAACGATCCATAGCATCATATATTTCAGGCGCCTCGTTTAATAACTGCCATACCTTTGGAACCAACCACTCTGATGAGATTTTGCCTCCATACCATTTCAGAAATTCTTCCCCTCTTTTTGCAGCAATCTCATTAAGTTTGTTTGCTTCTTCTTGCGCTGCATGGTGTTTCCATAGTTTCACATAACTATGGGGGTTAGATTTGTATTCATCCTTGAAACACAATGGCACCCCTTCCTTATCTGTTGGAAGAACGGTACATGCTGTAAAATCTATTCCAACTCCGATAACATCCTCAGCATCTACTCCAGCTTCCTTTAAAACAGCAGGTATTGTTATTTCAAGCACCTCAAGATAATCAGCAGGATGCTGGAGCGCCCAATCTGATCCTAATTTTGTAACGCCATCGCACAAATATTCATCCATAACCGCATTAGTATATGGCTTTACAGCAGTTGCTACCTCTTTGCCAGTTTCAACCTCAACAAGGACCGCTCTGCCTGAAAGGGAACCGTAATCTACACCAATTGAATACTTTTTCTTCATTTTCCACATCACCTTCCATCCATTAGTTACAAATATATTTACTTCTTTTGCGTAATTCTATTAAAATCAATTTATCTTTTATAATTATCTTTTCTTTTCTTTTTTCATTGCAATTAAGCTTTGTAACACAATGAAGAAACCTAGCAGTATAGCAATAATAATCTTTGACCACCATGAGGATAAATTTCCTTGGAAAGAAACGAAGGTTTCTATTACCGCTTTTATAAGAACGCCGAAAAATGTACCGAATACATTTCCCACACCACCTGTAAGTGGAGTTCCTCCTATAACGGTCGAAGCAATTGCATCCATCTCGAATCCTTTGCCAAGCTCAACAAACGCGCCTGTTGTGTTAAGACAAAATGCGATACCGCCTAGTGTTGCGAGAAAGCCGTTTATAATGTAAACAATAAACTTAGTTCGCTTTACATTAAGGCCCATCAACAATGCAGATTGCTCACTGCCGCCAACGGCGTATATTTTTCTGCCAAATTTAGTGTATTTAAGCATAATAAATGAGGCAATTAGAACTACTAAAGCAAGTACAACCGTAGGATAGACATAAGGGTAAACCATTACTCCTCTCCTGTTCAATGAACCGCCAAAAGGAAGATAAATCTTATGTTTTGCGATATCAAGGAAGGTTTTATTGGTTATTGTTATCATCTCAAGGCTTATTACAGCCGTCAGTCCTCGAGCGAAAAACATACCCGCCAGGGTTACTATAAACGGTTGAATCTTTAAATATGCTATCAGCCAGCCCTGTAACGCGCCGAATAATATGCCGAACAGAAGCACAATTATGATTGCCGGTATTGCTCCGATATGCCCCTTTTCCATCATGGCGGCTAACATCATACATGTGACCGCTATAACCGAACCTACCGAAATATCGATTCCACCAATGATGAGCACCATTGTCATACCCACAGATGTTATAATAAGGCCGGCGTTACTTATAATCAAATTGAGGAAAACCTGCGTATTGCCGAAATTTTTATCTTTATATACAATCAGTCCTGCTATATACATGATTATAAATAGCCCGATTGTGACAAACAAAAGAAAGTTATACCCAAAAAGTTTATCTTTAATACGTCCGAAAACATTTGAACCTTCTGTTTTGGACAAACTAAGCTTTGCATCGCTCATTTATCCCACCTCCTTAACTGGTTCAACTGTGGAAACTTTTGATCTTAGATTACGATACCATTTTTTAACTACAGGCGATTGCAGAGCTACGATAATTATGACAACTATCGCTTTGTAAAGTGGAAGTTGGTCTGCCGATACATGCATCGCGTATAGCGTTGTAGTAAGCGCCTGTATGGTAATCGCGCCTATGACACTGCCCATAAGGGAAAACTTACCACCTGAAAGGCTGTTTCCACCAATTGCTACAGCTAAGATAGCATCAAGTTCCACAAAAAGACCTACA
The DNA here is from genome assembly GCA_030705945.1 of Bacillota bacterium. Taxonomy (GTDB): domain Bacteria; phylum Bacillota; class Clostridia; order Acetivibrionales; family DSM-2933; genus Pseudobacteroides. Next base: position 6,470 of record JAUZPS010000004.1, on the reverse strand, counting down.
TTATTTGCATCTATAGACATAGTTCTTGATACCGAAATAAGACCTGCAACTGCTGCGCATACTCCGCAAAATATATAGGTAAGGAAAATTATCATCTTGGAATTAAGGCCAACCAGCCTACTTGCCTTGCTGTTTATACCAACCGCCTGAATATACATGCCAAGTGAGGTTTTTTTCAACACAAGCCAAGTAATTATAACTACTACCGCCGCTACAAAACATGGTGTCGGAATAGGGACTTTCGGCAGGAACGCGCCAAGATATCCAAACTGTTTAGGCTTAACATACAGTATAAAGCTGCCTGTGACAAGCTGCGCTATACCTCTGCCCGCGGTAAACAAGATAAGCGTTGCAACCATCGGCTGAACCTTCATATAGGAGACAAGGAAGCCGTTGATAATTCCACAAATCACGCCTATAAGAATCGCTAGCAACACGCTCACAATATATGGCATTTGGTATACATCACCTGTTCCAAGGGAAGCTACGCAAACCGCGCCGCATAGCGCGCTTACCGCGCCTACTGAGATATCAGCTCCAGCTGATGACGCTGCAACCAGAGTCATTCCAACCGCCAATATTATAAGACCGCTTGATCGGTTTATTATGTCTATTATATAACCATAAAAAACACCATTTTGTATTGTAATTTTAAAGAAGGATGGCGTTTGGATAAGGTTTACAATAAGCACTAAAAATAGGCATAATAATGGTAAAAACAATGGAATATGTGTTATACGTCGTATTATTGAATTGAATTTTTTCATACGGAGCCACCTCCCGCTATCGCTTTCATAATATTATCCTGAGTTATTTCATCTCCGGATAACTCTCCTACCTTAGAGCAATCTCGCATAACTACCATACGGCTGCAAGTTCTGAGCATTTCTTCAATCTCAGAAGAAATGAACATAACTGCTTTACCCTGCTCCGCAAGGCTAACCACTAAGCGCTGAATTTCAGTTTTGGTACCAACATCTATACCTCTAGTTGGCTCATCAAGTATCAGAAAATCAGGGTTTGTTAGCAACCATCGCGCAAGTATAACCTTTTGTTGATTTCCACCGCTAAGGTTCTTTACAGGAGTTTCACGGTCGGAGGTTTTTATTTTCAGAATGTCTATATATTTGTCAGTAAATTCTTCCTGATCTTTTTTGCTAATTAAACGGAATATGCCACGCTGAGCTTGAAGCGCAAGAATAATATTTTCGCGTACCGATAGGTCAGCAATTATGCCTTCTTCCTTGCGATTTTCAGGTAAAAATGCCATTCCTGCCTGCATAGCGTCTAGTGGCGACCGTATGTTAAGTTTCTTGCTGTTCATTTCGAGCTCTCCACTGTCAGCCTTATCCGCTCCGTACATTGCCCGCGCTAGCTCGCTGCGTCCTGAGCCGAGAAGACCTGACAAACCTATAACATCACCTTTAGATATACTAAGATCAAAGGATTTAATTTTTCCGGTACAACCAAGTCCTTTTGCTTCAATAACTGTGACAGGGTCACTAACTGCTCCTTCAGAGCGCTCGCGTTTTACCGCTGCCAGGTCGTCAAATTCCTTACCCATCATTCGAGCAACAAGCTGCAGACGTGGAAGGTTTTCTACAGCATATTCACCTACAAGTTCGCCGTTGCGCAGTACAGTTATACGATCGCATACAGCATACACCTGTTCGAGAAAATGAGTTACAAATATAATTCCTATACCTCTGTCTCGCAACTTCCTCATAAGCGAGAATAATTTCTCAACCTCTGAGTCGTCAAGGCTTGAGGTTGGCTCATCTAGAATAAGTACCTTCGAAGATATATCAACCGCTCTCGCAATCGCTACCATCTGCTGAATAGCTACAGAATAATTGTCGAGAGTTAAGGTAACATCAATGTTTATACTTAGATCGTCAAAGGCTTTCTTTGCCTTCTTGTTCATGGTTTTCCAATCAATAACGCCAAATTTTTTTAATTCTCTACCGATAAAAAAGTTTTCAGCAACCGAGAGATTAGGACAAAGATTTACTTCCTGGTACACTGTGCTGATACCATTAATTTGCGCTTCCTGAGGCGAGTGATTGATTACTGGTTGATTTATACCCGCAATTCTTATTTCTCCCGATTCAAACTCTTCCGCGCCTGTAAGCACCTTTATTAGTGTAGATTTTCCCGCTCCGTTTTCACCCATCAAAGCGTGAATTTCGTTGGCTCTGAGAGTGAAATCAACATTGTTTAATGCTCTTACTCCAAGAAAATTCTTGGTGATTCTACGCATTGTTAAAATTTCATTTCCTGCTGCCATATTATCACCCCTTCTAAAAAGAACCCGCCGGAGAACCATTTATGGTCCCGGCGGTTCTTATTCAATGAAAATATTCATTTAATGCGCTTTATTTTAGTATGCGCGTGAACTTATTGTGCTGGCAGCATCCTTAGCATAGAAAGTGCCTTCCTTAACATAAGCAATTTTGTCAACCTTTTGTCCTGACTCAAGAGCCTTTATTATTTCTTCAACACGTGGGCCATGGAGTGGATTACACTCAACATCCACATCAATATCTCCTGCAATCATAGCCTTAAATGCAGCGTTTACAGCGTCGAAGGAAATAATTGTTATATCGCCTTTTGGACCGCAAGTTTTACCAGCTGCTTTGATAGCCTTTACTGCTCCGAATGCCATGTTATCATTTTCTGCAATAACAACATTGATATCCTTATAGGATTTTAGGAAGGATTCCATAACTTCCTGTCCTTTTTCCTGAGTAAAGTCTCCAGACTGTTTATCAAGTAACTTCCAGTTGCTATGAGCTTTCATTTTTTCAGCGAAACCATCTGTACGTCCGATCTGAGCAGATGAACCCATTGTTCCTTGAAGTGTTACAATGTTAAGCGGTTTGTCGGCTGCAACTCCTTTTTCTTTTAAAGCATTTTCAAGAGCAGTAACAGCATCTTCGCCTTCTTTTTTGAAGTTTGATCCTACCCATGCTGTAAAGAGACTTTCGTCACTAGTCTTGATCATACGGTCAACAATTATTACAGGGATTCCAGCATCTTTAGCTTCACCCAAAACTGTCTCCCAACCTGCTTCAGTATTTGGAGCAAGTACTATGTAGTCTACGCCCTTTTGAATAAAGTCTCTGATAGCAGTAATCTGTTTATCAGTCTTCTGTTGACAGTCAACCATTTCAAACTTATAGCCATTTGCTTCACTAAAAGTCTGCTGCATTGACTTGGTGTTAGCCATACGCCAGTCAGATTCTGCTCCTACCTGAACAAAACCAACATAGATAGGTTTCTTATCTTTGTTGTCACTGTTGCTTGGTGAAGCCGCGTCACTAGATTTAGACGGCTCACTAGATGGTGTTGCTTCGTCAGTACTTCCGCACGCTGCAAATGCTGAACACATTGAAAGAATTAATACAACTGCAAAAATCCTCTTTAAAACACTCATTCTTAGATCATCCCCCATTATGATATTTAATGCAAACCAGGGCTTATGCCCGGTGTACAATTTAATTATATAAATTGATACCTTCTACATCAATTGAGATTCTTTTGTACTTGTTTAAATATTTTACCACATTTAAATTAATGTTGACTTTTTTTTGGTTTTGTTTGAATAATTTACGATTATATTGATCACAATAAAAAGAAAAGGTAGTGTATATATAGATATTAGATTTTTCTGAAAGGTATCTTAATCTGAATACAAGTACCCTCGCCATATACACTTGATATGGTAAGCCCATACTGCGTTCCAAATTTAAGTTTTATTCGTTCGTTTACATTGTAAAGTCCGTAGGACTCACGCTTATTATCGCTTTCATCATTTTTGTCCTTCCTCTCAAGGCGCGCTAATACACGATTCAACTGCTCCGGATTCATGCCTATGCCATTATCGGTAACAGAAATCACAACTTCATCCTGGTCTTTGACAGCGCTTACTATAATGCTTCCCTTGCCCCTGCGGTTTTTTATTCCATGATAAAGAGCATTTTCAACAATGGGCTGTAGAGTGATTTTAGGTATGCTTACTTCTTTAATTTCTTCTGGAAAATCAATCATATACTCAAGGATATCCTGATACCGGACATGCTGAATCTGCAAATAGCTGCGCACATGCCGTTCCTCTTCGTTTAGGGTAACCATGCCATTACCGTGGTTAAGAGAAGTGCGGAAAAAATCAGACAAGGCTGTGACCATCTCAACCACTCCTTCCTGTTTGCCGGATTCAGAAAGCCATATTATAGTATCCAGTGTATTGTATAAAAAATGCGGATTAATTTGAGACTGTAAAAGCTCAAGTTCAGCCTCACGCAGACTTGTCTCATCTTTTTTAACCTTCAGAAGAAGATTCTCAATCTTCTCAATCATTATGTTTAAGGAATTCCCAAGCTTTGCCACCTCACCCCCGAGCAAAATATCTGCTCGGGCAGTAAGATCTCCCTTAGCTACCTGATTGGTTATATCATTAAGATGGTGTATAGGCTTGACTATACTGTTTGGAATAATAAAAGATAAAAAAAGAGCGGCTAAAACCAAAACAGCAAAAACAATCATACTGAACAGGGTTATTTTCCCAAGGCTTGTTAACGCCTTTGAGCGGACCTGCTCCATCCCCTTCGTTTCATAGTAGTTGTATTCCAGTACAGTAGACTGAATAAGCCCAGTGACAAGCTGAACATCGTTTTCCCAAATAGTAATGTTTTCATCATAATGTCCAATGTTTTTCTTGTTTTCCTCAATTCGTTTTACATACTTCTCAAGATTGCCCAGCAGCCTGATTATGCTCTCGGCTCGGTGCTTATTATCCACAATGTTTGTGTTTTTCAAAAGGTCCTGCGCAATTTGGCGAGCAGAAGCAATATTATTGTAAGGATTTTCCTGTGAGAATGATAAATGACCTGCAATCAGAAGATAGATTTTATAGTCAAATTCTTCTTTGAATTTAATGCTGAAACGTCCCGCCTCTGATGTGTTTGCTATAGCTCTGTCGTACTGCTGATTATAGTGATATATACCTATAAATGTCAGCACAAACATGACAAAGAGCGGCACAATAATAAGCATAAGAGAAAGCTGTATTTTTCTGTTAATTTTCATATTCCCCAGTATATTCCTGCCTTTTTGTAAAAGTCTGCTTCTCATAGTAATTTCTCCCGTATAGCGCTATAAAATATATATCATTTTTTCAAGGCTCGGTATTGCATTGGCGAGCAATTATGAGCTTTTTTGAAAAGGTAGGAAAAATAATGCGGGTCCTTATATCCTACCGCCGAGCTAATGTCCGAACAACGCATATCGGTGCATTTAAGCAGCTCTTTTGCCTTATTCATTCGCAGATCGGTCAAATACCGGATAAAAGTCTTGCCAGCTTCTCGACTAAAAACTGAGCTGAAATGGCTAGGGCTTATATTTACATATGCCGCCGTCTCATTTAGAGATATATTATCATCTGTATAGTGATCATTAATATATTCCTTCGCTTGCTCAATCAATCGATGATACCGTTTTGTTCTGATAACATCTCTTTGATCAATAGCAATAGTGAACATTCTAACAATATAGTCTTTTGATTTATGCGGTTCGTCAATAACCTCTTTTATCGACTCAGGCCCATTAAACGGTTCTTCTTCCAGGAGCTCTGAAGCGCCTATCTCCTTTATAAAGTTAACCACTGTTATATAAACATTGATAATAAAATACTGTCTAAATAAAAATGACTTTTCACTAGTTCTAGCTATTCCTTTTAAAAATTCCTCTATAAAGAAAGTAATTTCGTCCGCTTCTCCATTTCTTAGAAACGCTTCAGCCTTTTTTATATCAATACTGCCTAGTTCAAGCATCTCCTGGGAAGATGTATTATCTTCGGATTCCTTATATGTTGAAAGTTCTTTACAATTAATAATAGCGCTCTTGTCTACAATCAAGCGGTGTAAGAATGCTCGCGCGGCTCCTTCAAACGATTCTGAAAGAAGTTTTAATCTGCCTACTGGCGTACCAATGCCTCCGAAATAGCGAGCCATAGGATAACGAGCCATCACTGCCTTAACCTCGCTAAGATAGCTATTACGTGTTGCTTCAAGCTGCTCTAAGGTATCACCCTTTATAAGTAGAGCAATTCCCTCTATTGCTCGATCAAAAGAAACAACACCCAAAAAGTGTAGATTTATTTCGTTTAATTCTTTGCTTAAAGTCAATTTCTCGTTCGAGTAGATTTCATCTCCGACAATAAAATTGTATTTGAAAAGCGCAATCTGATAATATTGAGCGCTGAGTTCTAGTCCAAGCTCCTTGCCACGCTCTAATATTGCGACTGTCGAAAGGGAACCGGAAACTATTTCGTTAAAAAATCTACGCCTTACATCTATTTCGTTTTCTTCCATTTCACGCTTGTAACGCTCAAAATTCTCCTTTTCCACTCGTTCATGAATAATTTGTTCACCTACACGCTTTACTACTTTAATTAGTTCAGCTCCGTTTAT
>JAUZPS010000399.1 GCA_030705945.1 Bacillota bacterium | reverse complement strand
TCTTCCTTGCTTAAAACACAAGGTAATTTTCGTTCTCTTTTAGGACGTTTTATATCGAACTTGAAATCGATCGTGGCGCTTGATTCTTTAAACAAAAATCCCAAAGCGCTTATAGCCTGATCGATATAAGCTGTAGATTTTTCTTCATCAATATATTTTATTAAATATCTTTTAATATCATCTTTGTCTAATTCTTCAAATTCTTTATCGCAAAACTGAAGAAACCTTATTATATGTTTCAGGTAAGCTTTTTCTGTTTTGTGACTGTATTTTTTCAGCTTTAACTCATTTTTTATGACTACTAAAATATCTTTATTTTTATCTTTCAATTGGTTGTTACAGAATACGATATTGTCTTTTCCAAAAAGTTTTTTTATATTGTCAACTGATTCCCCATCATTAGGTATACACCATATTTTATCAGATTGTATCCACTTTCGTCCATTAATTGTTTTTATTTTCTTAATATTTTCTAAGGAATACGGAAATTTTACAGATAATAAAACATCTGAATAATCATTAATAAATACTACCATAGACTTTCACCTTCATATAATTAATACACGAACATTTGTTCGTGTATTAATTATACATTTTATTGAAAAAAATATCAATAAGAAATTATCAAAAAGAGCCACAATCTCCCAGACACAACAAAAGATGACACCCTTTATAAGATGCCATCTTTATAAGTATTTTACTCTGATTTATAGTTTATTTATTATTTAACTGTAGGATTAAAGAAATATGCAAATCCTTGATTTCCTGAACCGCCATAACCATTTGCTGCAAACCCTAATGTTTTTACTCCTGTGATGTCAATATCTTCAACCTTTTTAATCTCACCACAGACTACTTTAATGTTTGCCAATGTTTCTCCAGTATCGACATTATAAACAAATATTGTAAATGTTTTGCCTTTATACTCTTCATTAGAAGGAGCAATATCAGCATCAAATGACAATTTGTTATATGTCCCGCCTATTTCAGCTTTATATGAACCATCAACACTAGCAGACCAATCTGCATTCCAAAGCTCATAAGATATTCCGTCATTATATTTTATATCTGCTCCAAATTCTCCTTTTACAGTTAACGAACCTTTATCCGATACTTTACTGCTATGATTACTTGTCTTTGACTTGAAGCTCAATATACTTTTTGGTTGTTTTTCTTCTGTACCGATAATAACAGTTTTTGTATCTCCATCCCAGTTTATAGGAATGTTCATAATATTGCTGACTGAGCGAACGGGAATATATGTAGTGCCATTGTATAAAATGGGGTATACAGCATTTCCTGATGCGTCTTTCATTTCCTGAACAGCTCCGGAATACCTGATTTTAATCTCTTTGCTGAGTATCGCTTTTATATCAGTATTCATTGAAGCTCCAAAAGCAACAACTCCAATACAGAACATAAAAGCACTTGCTAAAACTGCAATTCGTACCATTGTACCTTTTTTCATTATTTTCTACTCCTTTTTATTTTTAAGATAGTTTTCCCATATAATTGTATAATACTTCATACTTTATGTCAATCAATGATAGGTTGTAAAAAGAATAGCGTCAGCCTAATATCCTCTATTTTCAAAGCTAATTAACATATATTCAGCTCGTTTAGAACAAAATTGCAGGCATAAAGCCGATATTATGTTTACATATTCTTACACTCAATATCCTTGATCGTCTATAGCCTTTATATCAATATTTTTGTCTTCCAAAACATCACGAAGTTTGTGAATATCTTTACCTTATACTGAAAGATCTCCATACCTTCCAATACCGCTCCGCAAGAATGTAAATTTTGCCTCATCAAGCTTTCCATCAGACGGTGAATGTATTCTTAAATACTGCCATAGACTTTCAACTTCATATAATTAACGCGCGAACATTTGCTCACGCGTTAATTATACATTTTACTTGATTTTATCTACCCAAAGGAAGTCTGACCGTCGCCTTAAACAAGTCTCCATCTATCTCCACAATCAGCCTGCCGCCCTGAAGTTCAGTAAGACTCTTTGCTATCGCCAGCCCTAGTCCTGAGCCCTCGCTGCGCCTTGACTCGTCTCCCCTTTTGAAACGCTCCATCAATTCATCAGAAGGTATATTGAGAGGAAATGCTGAAATATTTTTTATTACAACATTTGCATAACCATTCTCTGAATTAACCGAAACATATACTCTAGATGACGGCAAAGCATATTTAAATACATTTGAAAGCAGATTATCTACAACACGCCACAAAAGCTTTCCATCTGCATTTACAATTACTTTTTCTTCAGGAAAACTGCATCTGAAGTCAAGTCCCGACAATTCAACCTTATCGCTTAATTCGCCAAAGCCCTGTTTGACCAGTGAAGCTAAATCCAATTCCTCCTTAGAGACATCTATATTACCGCTTGAAGCTTTTGCAGCCTCAAACAAGTCCTCTGTCAATGTCTTTAACCGGATAGACTTAGTATCAAGTATCTCAAGATATTTTGGAGCATTTTCGGAATGTAGTCCTTCCTTTTTTAAAAGGTCAATATAGGTTATAATTGACGTTAGCGGAGTCTTTAGATCATGTGAAACATTTGTGATAAGCTCTGTTTTCATTCTTTCAGCTTTCAACTCGTTTTTTACCGACTCGCTGATTCCATTGGCGATATTGTTTATGTTCTGGGAAAGGTTGCTCATGGCGGCATCTGGACCAGACGGGATCCTCCATGACAATTCGCCTTCTTTTACCTTTCCAACTCCTTCTGCGATTACCTTAAGGAATAATATCCTTTTGATAATATAAAAGAGTGTAATAAGGTTTATTCCAAAATATATTATCATACCAAACAAAAACAAAGGAACATAATGTCTATGGGAGTAATACATAATATAAAATGATATGGCGACTACTATATTATAAGCTACAAAAAACGATGTTACATAAAAAGCAGTTTGTCCGGATAACATAGCGCTCCCATACTTATTTACAAACTCTTTATAACCTTTATAAATTGTCTTTAAAACTATATAAATTATGGTGTTTTTAATCAGAGTTCTACGTTTGAAATGCTTCGCGAATATTGAAGTATATGTAAGCCCAAGCAGCACTCCCGTTGCGACTATAACTGTTGAAGCGAATATATAAATATTAGTTTCATTTCTTATGCGGGTGAATGTGATGTATCCAATCATTAATACTAAAAAGAAAATCGGTATAACAAAAACAATGAAACCAATGTCCAGGAAAATGTGATCCAACCTTGTAAGTACTATTTCGTCTGTACCCTTTCTTCGTCCAGCCGCTAAAAGGAATAGTATAAAACTTAATATGAATATGATAAGACCTGCAATCAGTAAGCCCAAATAAAACATCGACGCGTTGTGAGCTCTGTCAAAATTATTTTTCTTTTCAGAAAACTGCGGCTCTCCTATACCAATATATATGGTTATGCCTTTAGGCGAAAAATAACTTACTGTTGAATTTTCTGATGAATATCTAACTGAATTATCATTTGGATATTGGCTTGAAACAACATTATTGGCGCCTTGGGGCAAAGACTTAATATGGTATGGAAGACTCTTATAAAAACCTTCAACATCGCTCTTCCCATCTGTTTTATCAATTATTTTTCCTTCTGTATCTGACACTAATGTATAATAAAAAGCGCTTCTTGATATTTCTTGTGTAATAACGTCATATCTTGTTAAATCCTCACCAATAATTTCATCTTTTACTCCGGCAAGCCTGATCTCATACTTCTCATTTTCATGAGCAATAATATCCTCCTTTTCTTTTGTAAGATGCGCCTCTTCGCTGTCCTTATTCTCTTTTGCCTGATCAATTAATGAGTCATACTGAGCTTTGATATCTTTGAGCGAATTGAACTTCTCCTCAAGAATAGAGTTCTTCAAATCCCGTATTCTGTCATCTGTAACGGTTTTACCTGATTTAATATATTCTACGTCGCGAAGCGTATTCAGTTCCATTACCTTATCATACACATTGTTTATTTCAAATCTCAGCTCATCGCTGTGTAAATAATCTTTTTCATCATTTAGCGACCTTAAATCGTTATAATGGCCCAAACTAAAAACTATAGCAAGCATTCCCGCAATACAAAGCAAAACTGTTATTACTTTAAAAAGGAATGCGCTGCTAATATTTCTCAATCTTGTACCCAATTCCCCACACCACCTTTAAATATTTAGGTTCTTTTGGATTTAATTCAATTTTTTCGCGGATTCTTCGTATATGAACCGCAACAGTGTTTTCAGGATTAAAAGAGGGTTCATTCCAGACCTGTTCATATATTTGTTCCATTGAAAATACCCTTCCCGCGTTTTCACAAAGAAGCTTTAAAATCCTGTACTCAACTGGAGTAAGTTTTACTGTTTCATCTTCAACGGTTACCTCTTTGCGGCTGTCATCCACAATTAACCCTCCACTCCTATATACGTCACTCTTAAGTTCCATGCTTCCAAGAGTTGTATAACGTCTTAACTGCGACCTGACCCTAGCAATTAATTCAAGGGGATTGAATGGTTTGCTGATATAATCATCCGCGCCTATATTTAGCCCAAGTATCTTGTCAGTATCCTCAGATTTTGCTGACAGCATAATTACCGGTATATTCCTGCTCTGTCTTATCTTCATGGTAGCTCTTATTCCATCCATCACAGGCATCATAATATCCATTATTATCAGGTGAATCTCTTCATTCTCTACTATCGACAGCGCTTCCTGTCCATTAGAAGCCTTGAAAACTCCATACCCTTCATGCTTCATATAGATTTCCAACGCGTCAACTATCTCCTTCTCATC
>JAUZPS010000398.1 GCA_030705945.1 Bacillota bacterium | reverse complement strand
GGTGTGGTGTATTTGTTGCTGTTGCTGTGGATGTATTTGTTGGTTTTGGTGTCTTTGTTGCTGTTGCTGGTGATGGATCTGTTGGTTTTGGTGTATTTGTTGCTGTTGCTGGTGGTGTGGGTGTTGGTTTTGGCGTATTTGTTGCTGTTGATGTTGGTGTATCTGTTGGCTTTGGTGTATTTGTTGCTGTTGATGTTGGTGTTACTGTCGATGTAGGTGTTACTGTTGGCTCTACTATTTCAACTGTAACACTACCGTCTGTAAATTCTGGAGCTATCGATGTCATAGCATTATCTTTCATTCCTGAGAAGGATCCTACTGTTTCTAATCTAACGCTATATACTCCGTTTGCTGCAGTATCCTTCACTTTAAATGTGATTTTTGCAAATAAGCCATTTGTTATGATCTGATACGTGCCTTGTGTAGAGTCATTAAACAGGAAGTTTATCTTCCCTTCTGCTGACTTGTTACCTACAAAGTTTGCAACCGGTATTGTTACTATTTCTCCAGCATTTACTGACTTCAACTCTAATGCATTGCTGTCATAGCTTAATATGAAGTTACAGTTGTTTATTCCAAATGATGGTACATTTTTGAACTCTACTGGAACAACTACGTCCGCCCCTGCTATTCCACTTACTTTTCCTATTATTACATCTAACTTGTATGCAGGTGTTACAGAAGGAACAGATGTTGCAGTTGCTGTCGGTGTCACTGTCGCTGTTGTTGCAGTTGGTGTAACAGTCGCTGTGTTTGTCGGTGTGTCTGTTGGGTTTGGTGTATTTGTCGCTGTTGCTGTTGGTGTGTCTGTTGGTTTAGGTGTATTTGTTGCTGTTGCTGTTGGTGTGTCTGTTGGTTTTGGTGTATTTGTTGCTGTTGGTGTCGGTGTGTCTGTTGGTTTTGGTGTATTTGTTGCTGTGTTTGTTGGTGTATCCGTTGGTTTTGGTGTATTTGTTGCTGTGTTTGTTGGTGTATCCGTTGGTTTTGGTGTATTTGTTGCTGTGTTTGTTGGTGTATCTGTTGGTTTTGGTGTATTTGTTGCTGTGTCTACTGGCGTGTCTGTTGCTATGTCTGTTGGTGTGTCTGTTGGTTTTGGTGTGTTTGTTGCTGTGTCTACTGGCGTTGACTGCTCACCAACATATCCGTCTTGAATTGTAACATCTAATTTTATCAAGACACCAGAACCATCCTGACTAATACTAGATGCTGAACCAAGATATGAAACCTTGACAAATCCATAGTTGCTAGGAGCATCTGGCTTAACTGTAAATTTTATGTTCGCGAAAACACCAGAATCAACAATTTGACAGTCGCCCTGTGTACTGTCACTAAAAAGGAACTTAATGGAGCCTTCTTTTTCAAGATTGCTAGAAAAATTAGCAACTGCCAAAGGAACAATAGGTCCATAAGCTACTGAAGATTTAGTTGGAGCCACATATGTTAGTACTGTACTGTCATAGCTAATAGTAAAATTAATATTGTTAATCCCAATTGCCGGTACTCCATCAAAACTTACAGGAACTGTAACGGTATCGCCTGCATTACCTTTAACTGTTCCTATAGTGATCTTAAACCCATCTGTTGGCTGAGTATCCGCCAAAGCAGTAAAAGACGTGTTTCCTAAAATGAAAAAAATCAAGCAAAAAATAAGCAACTTAGTTGTTTTAATTCTAAATTTCATCCGTTTTGACCCCCTATAATTTTACTTTTACGATATAGCACTTCACTTAGCGCAAACCAAGACAAATAAAAGCAAATCAACAAAGACTTTGCATTGGTTTGATCAGAATTTGAAAATCTCGGAAAAGCAAGAAGAGTAATACTAGAAGATTCCTTACATTCAGGCAATATAAGGTACTTTCCGAAAGTAACTCCTTAGCGTCTGCCGCAAAATCAACAATTGTGAATTAATGCCTCGCAGTAGAATGAAGTGCTTGTCTTTAATTACTTTACAATTATATTGTAACATAAACCAATTAAAATTTACAATATATTTGGAAATTCGAGATTAATAAAATCTTATATGTAGTTAATTTGCAAATACTGTAATTGTAACCGCCCCAGCTTGACCACCTACTGATATTATCTGTGTTCCTACAGGAAATTCCTTTTTAGGTAAAACAGTAGTAGCGTCCCTATATTGTTTGATATAATCAATTACAGGCTTAACATCACTGCTTGAAAACTTACTTCCGATTATACTCTCCGTTTCTTTGTACTGAACATCCAAATCTTTCTTCAGATCAATACTTATAACAATTTCTGCAATCTCAAAACCTGTATTTACACCAACAGTATGCGCGTTTGGAATGGTATATCCTTTAACAACTGTTGATGTTTGTCCATTTGAGCTTGCATTATTTTGTTGCATTGTTTTTTTGAATTCTGTTGGATTTTCACGATACTCAAGAACTCGAATTACTATCTCACTGACCTCTGCTCTTGTTGCTACCTGCATCGGTTTAAAGGTCCTAGCGCCTTCAACCCCATATCCTTTTATAAGGTATTCGTTAAAAGCTGTATCAATCCATTTGGAATCAATATTTTTAGCATCTGTAAAAACTGAGGTTCCTGAAACCGAAGGCTGAATTTTTAACAACTTACAAATCATTTTTGCCAAATCCTTACGCTTTAATCCACTGTTGTAATTGTAATTATCTTCATTATCAATTACCCCGATTTCTTTAGCCTTAGCAACATAGTTAGAATACCAGACCCCAAGAGCTATATCTTCCTTGTAGCCTGACGCAGCAAGCAATAGCTTTGTAAATTCTGCAACTTTAATCTGGTTCTGTGGTTTGAAGGTTCCATCCTTGTAGCCGTCAATACCTTTCATCCCAACCAATTTTGCCAGGTTTTGGATATACCATGCCGAAGACTTAACATCCTTGAACTTCTTGGTTGTGTATGTTACCAAGCTGTCAACCTTTGCCTTAACAACTTCAATTGTCGGTGTCTGGCCATTTAAAATGGAGTCTAAAGAATCACCGACAGCAAAAGCATTTAAGGCTTCGCTCGATAAGATACACAATGCAATAAGAATTGACAATACCTTTCTCATTTTGTTAACCACCCCTTTGAAAAATTTAAATTTGAGTAGGAATTTCGAAAAATAACATCCGATAAAAGCGCTATTAAATCGTACATTTGACAGAACAAAATAACGAACGCTTTAACGTTATTTCGCGATAGGCAAATGTAAAAGATTAATCACTTTTAATATACCTCATGAGCGCGCGCTCAGAATCGGAACTAAATTTCCAATCATTCCTTAGTAAAACTAAATGTAAATAATATTGCATGTAATGAGTATAACTTTAAACGGGCGCCATAATCAATAATAAATGTAAATTTTTTTATTTTTTTGTATTGATTCATATTAATTAATTTACACCAAATCTTCAATTTCATCTACAATATTAAACCCTGACCGGATAGCCAAATCACTGTCGAAATAGGCGTCTTGATGAATGCAATAGACCTTGTTCCTAAGTGATGGTTTGATAATTTCAAGAAGTCTTTTTTGTGACAAATGATTATTTCCTGGATAATCAGCTCCGCATGTATCCTGGTATATCCTCTTTATTCTTCCGTTTTCCAGTCCATCCAAGATATGTTTGTTAATATCGTTTGCGTCTCCGCTATAGAAAAAGCATTGCCCGTCATAGTTTATTTCTATACCATAAGCTGGAATATTCTCAACATGAGAAACTGGTAAAAATTCTAATTTCACTTTTCCAAGCGTTTTATCTTCGATGCAATAATTAGTTGAATCAATAAACTCATAAATTTCCTCGCTGACGCCCATGGAACTAAGAATCTGACTTAATGTTTCCTTATCCGGATGAATCACAAAAGGTTTTATTTTAAGGATATAATATGAGTAAAACACTGTATCACCGAGGCTTCCTATATGGTCAGGATGTGTGTGCGTTATTAAAATGTATAAATTTTTGATTCCCTCAAGTATTTTATATTTTATAAGCCTTTCAAAAACAGTTCCACCGCAATCAATAAGCAGCAAGCTATCATTTTTCCGGATAAACGCGTTTGTATTTCCAAGAGCAGTATTAAAAGCGCTTCCAACGCCTGTAAACTTTAACATATAATTTCCCTCCATAAACTTTCATTTATATAAGTTACGAAAAAGATTTTACATTAAAAATGCAGTTAATACGCCTGCATTTTACTATCAAAGTTGAATTTTTCGCAACTTATGAATCAAAGTATATATTTTGCAATATAAAAAATGGATGTAAAATGTTTATTGCAAAATATATATTTTAAAAGCGCAATTAATCTTATATTTGACAGAGCAAAATAGCGAACGCTTTAACGTTATTTTGCTCTGTCAAATATAAAAGATTAATCACTTTTAATAAATATATAAAGAAAGTTTACTGTAAAGTTTTATAAGTCCGCATGAAAAACCCTCTTTCTTAGAGAAAACCAAATGTAAAATTAGTTTTATTTATTGCGCTGAACAGCCTAAAATAAGCTTTTCAAAGCGTACTGATATAAAACTATGCATTTGGTTATCTCTACATGCTAAACTAGTATAAAACCGTTTCTACAGTAAACTATCTTTTAAAAATCTTTGGTAAATAATAATTTGTTTAACTTAAGTCAGTATCAAAGAACTTGTCAACTGGTCGTATCAATAACTTGATCAGTCTTACTTTTTATCTGCAGACGCGCTTGCCGGAGCTGAACTGTTTTCAGCCTTTGGTGAAGCATTGCTTGCTTCAGGCGCTTTTGTAGCTTTTACATCTTCCATCTTATAACTATTATCCTTTGTGAATG
>JAUZPS010000397.1 GCA_030705945.1 Bacillota bacterium | reverse complement strand
TTGATACTATATAAAAAGCAATTAATCTTTTACATTTGCCTATCACAAAATAACGTTAAAGCGTTCGTTATTTTGCTCCGTCAAATGTAAGATTAATAGTGCTTTTTATATACCTAAATAATAAATTAATTCAATTTAGGCAGTAGCGAAAAAAATGTAAGTTGCTAATAGTACTTGTAAAACATGGAAATAGATGTATAAATAAAATTTAAAACAATTAATTTTATTTATAATTATTTTAAAAAATTATTATGCAATACAGCAAAAATTGAAGATATATGTTAAAATATAGCTTAAAGGCAAAGGATCAGATTATATATTAAGAAAGCTTTATTTTATTGTAAAGCATATTATGATAAGTTGGGGTTTTATTATGAATATCAAAAAATTAGCTGAAAAAAAATTGCTTTTAGGGGTAATAAATTTTATTCTTGTCGTTCTGGTTGGAATACTTGATCTAACAACTGGTAATGATGTTAATGTGACAATACTTTACCTATTGCCAATATGTATAGTAACCTGGTATATCGGTGAGTTTGTCGGTATTGTTGCAGCTGATTTAAGCGCAGGAGCCTATCTTGCGTCAGATCTAATTAATAAAAAAACTTCTTCATATGGTATTGTTGACATATGGAATTCAATAATGTATTTAGCTCTTTTTACGTTGATTGTAATAATTCTATCAAGGCTTAAAAAGACGCTTATTAGGGAAAAGAATCTTGCTAGGATTGATTTTCTTACAGATATTTATAATCTTAAAGGATTTTATGATTTTGGTTCAAGGGAAATTGATAAGTGCAGAAGATATTTAAGACCTCTATCTGTGGCATATATTGACTGCGATAATTTTAAACAAATCAATGATACATACGGTCACCAGACAGGAGATGAACTTCTAAAAATCGTTGCGGCTACACTGGTAGACAACCTTAGAAACACTGACTTAGCGGCAAGACTTGGCGGGGATGAATTTGCTATTATGCTGTCAGAAACTGCTCATGAAGATGTTAAAAATGTAATTGAAAGGGTTAGAAAAAATCTCTATACTATTGTTCAGAACAAAAATTGGCCCGTGACTTTCAGTGTTGGAGTTGTTACATTTAATAATGTTCCTGAAACGTTAGATGAAGCAATTAAGAAAGCTGATGAACTGATGTATAATGTTAAAAAGAATGGAAAAGACAGGGCGAAATTTGAAATCATATAATTTGAAATAATATAAAAATAATTTAATTAATTTGTAGTGATCTATTTTTTGGAATAAAGTTTTATTGGAAATTGTTTATTTTTTAACATATAGGGTATAAAATATAAAAGTTAATTCTTTTGACTTGTATACTTGGCGTTTCAAAGACTTGATATAATGGGTTTTCATCACACAAAACTTGAATAAAGTATTTTAAAAAAACGCGCTTAGAGCAATTGATATGTTTATTAGAAGGAGAGAAAATATATGATAGAGATAAAAAAGAATATTTATTGGTTGGGTATAAAAGACTGGGAACTTAGAGAGTTTCATGGACATGAATTATCAACGCATAGAGGATCATCGTATAACTCATACCTTATAAAGGATAAGAAGAATGTTTTGATTGATACGGTATGGAATCCTCATAAGGATGAGTTTGAAGCAATACTTGAAAAAGAGGTTGGAATAGATAATATTGACATGATAGTAATAAATCATTCCGAGCCTGACCACGCAGGAAGTCTAGGTTATATCATGTCCAAAATACCTGATGTTCCTGTTTATTGCTCTAAAGCCGGGGCTGAGATTTTAAAGAAACATTTCCATAAGGATTGGAATTTTAAAATAGTAAAAACAGGAGATACTATTAATATAGGTGAATATGATCTTGTATTTGTTGAAATGAGAATGATTCATTGGCCTGATAGCATGATGACATATGTCAAAGGAGCAAATCTGGTATTTTCCAATGACGCTTTTGGACAACATTTTGCGTCAGCAGGGCTATTTAACGATGAGACTGATAATTGCGAACTTTATCAAGAGGCTATAAAATATTACGCAAATATACTTACCCCCATGAGCCCTCTTATAAAGAAAAAAGTAGAGGAAGTACGAGCGTTAAACCTTCCTATAGACATTATTGCTCCAAGCCATGGAGTTTTATGGAGGGATAATCCGACTCAAATTATTGATAAATATTATGAATGGTCCCAGGAATATAATGAAAACTCTGTAATAATTATTTATGATACCATGTACGACGCCACAAAAAAAATGGCTGAAGCCATTGGAGAAGGACTTCATAAAAATAATGTCAAGTTTAAGTTATTTAACGCCTCAGTAACGGATAGCAGTGATTTGATTACTGAAATTTTCAAGGCTAAAGGAATAATAATGGGGAGCTGTACAGTTAATAACACTGTTCTTCATTCCATCTCGGCATTACTGGAAGAAATAAAAGCTCATAAATACAAAGGAAAAATAGCTGCGGGATTTGGCAGTTATGGTTGGAGCGGCGAATCTCCTAAGACAATTACAAAAGCTCTGGAAGCTGCAGGTTTAAAAGTGGTTTTAGAGCCTTATAAGGTTGAATATCAGCCTACAGAAGAGGATATAATAAAAGGAATCGAGTTTGGAGAAAACTTTGCTAAACATATGTTTTAGGCCAATTATAGGGTTACAGATAACCAGTAGTAAAGTTTTATATCAGTTCGTTTTGAAAAGTCCTTTTTCGGCTTTTCAGCGCAACTATATAAGTTACGAAAATATTTTACATTAAAAATGCAGTTAATACGTCTGCATTTGACTATCAAAGCTGAACTTTTCGCAACTTATGAATCAAGGTGTATATTTTGCAATATAAAAAAGTATGTAAAATGTTTATTGCAAAATATATTAGGTAGTATCAAAAAAACTTATCAACTGGGCGTTTCAAAAACTTGATATAAGGCAGTATCAAAAAAACTTAGCAATTGGGCGTTTCAAAAACTTGATATATGAGTTTTCATCATACAAAACTTGAACAAGGAATTTTTTGAAACGCCCTTACCTCTGTCCAAAAATCGAATCCAGTATTCCCTTTTTAGATTTATTCATTTTTGTAAGCTCCTCTCGGATACTTAAAATATGCTCATCCTTAGGATTTATCTCCAGAAGCCTGTCGGTAACGATCAAAGCGTCCTTTACAAGGCCTTTCTCTTTCAGTATAACAAGCTTAAGGTTTAGTAAATTTTCATAATTGCCATCTATTTTTAGTCCATTATTGCAGGATTCTTCAGCTTCCTTGATCTGTCCCAATTTATATAATGCCCATGCTTTATTCTGGTGAGCAAGCAAATAATTCTGGTTGATTTCAAGCGCAAGGTTGCACTGGATAACACACTTTTTATAGTCTCCTAAGCAATATAATGTATGGCTCTTATCGATGTATGCGTCAATCAGTGACGGGTCAAGTTCTATGGCCTTATTAAGGTATATAAGGGATTCCTGGTACTCCTTGACGTTATTTAAGGCTGATCCTGCCAAATAATGATAAGGAGCGTATGTCGGGCTAATTTTTATCGCATTCTTATACTCAACAACCGCTTGCTCGTATTTTGATTGATTTGAGAATATGTCCCCCTTTATCTTATAAAAACGGTCAGTAATTTTAAGATTCAGAGCAATAGCCTTATCAAGGGTCATAATCGCTTCATCCCGTTTGTCGGTATTTAACAAACTCAATGCTTTATAATAATATGCGGCCTCAAAATTCTTATCCAATTCAATGACTTTGTCAAAGCAGCTTATGGAATCGCCATAATTTTCTTTGTTAAAGCAACATACCCCTTTGTAATAGTATGCATCCTTATTTTTTTCGTCCTGCTCAACTATTTGTTCGCATAAATTGATGGAATCGTCATACTTTTCATATATACGGAATATATTAGCCTTTTCCAGACTGAGCCTTGGATCTGACAAACCGTATTCAGTCGCCCTTGAGAAAATATTTAATGCTTCTTCATACTGTCCTACTTTTGTTAAAAGCTTCATCTTAATTACATAAATATCAATAAGATAGAGATAAATATTCAGAGCTTCCTCGCAGGCTTCAAAACATTCCTCATACAATTCGAGACCAAGAAGGGCTTCCGCCTTATTTTTGTGCGCATGAGCCATTTTAGGATCAAGGCTGATGGATTTTTGAGCGCTTTCAAGCGCTTCATTAAATCTTTCGAGCTTATTTAGCGCATATGCCTTGTTATTGCGTGTAAGAGCGTCTTCCTGATTTAATTCTATCGCTTTATCATAATATTGTATGGACTCCTCATACTTTCCAAATTCATCCATTATGCAAGCCTTATATACAATGAGATCATAGTCCTTAGGATATAGCTCCAAAGCCTTATTAATAGTTGTGTACGCCAGTTCCTTTTTTCCCATTGACAGAAGAATCTTGCAAAGCAACAAATAAGTTTTGTTATCCATCTGTGATTTTTGTTCCATTTCAGTCAGAATACTATAGCTTTCCTCAAGCTTATTTGAAGCAAGATAGGCTTCCGCCAGCCTGTATTTAAGTCCCATATCATCGGAACTTTCCGCGGCTTTAGCTGCAAGCTGGTCCAACTGGAACTGATACGCTGAACTAATAAGCACCCGAGCCTCTCTGTTGTATTGAAGCATATCCCTTAATTTCTCAAGGTATTTAATTGCTTCTTCATACTTTCCAAGACTAATACAGCATTTACCTAACGAAAACAATATGTCAACAAAATCCGGCTTAATCTCAATAGCTTTTTTGTAATCCTCATAGGCATTACTAAAGTTTCCAATCCTGAAATAAAAATTGCCCCTGTAATAATAAGCGTAGAGGTCATT
>JAUZPS010000396.1 GCA_030705945.1 Bacillota bacterium | reverse complement strand
TGACGGAGCAAAATAACGAACGCTTTAACGTTATTTTGCGATAGGCAAATGTAAAAGATTAATTGCTTTTTATATATAATTAAAATCATTGTTAATCTTACATTTAGCAGAGCAAATTCTTAAGCTTATTGATAATTTTAATAAGCGCTTCATTTAAACCTGCAGATAGCGAAATTTATCAAGGGATAAATTTTGTGAAATGACGCTGGTAGTTGGGGAGTAAAAACATGTTTAATATACAGGAAGAATTAAAAAAAATGCCCGATAAACCGGGCGTTTATATTATGAAGGACGAAAATGGCGAAATTATATACATTGGCAAGGCTGTTATTCTTAAAAACAGGGTAAGACAATATTTTCAATCAAGCTCCAACATGGCTCCGAAAGTAAAAGCTATGGTAGCCAGGATTGCTGAATTTGAATATATTGTTACTCATTCTGAGTTAGAAGCCCTTATACTTGAGTGCAATCTTATAAAAAAGCACAAACCCAAGTATAATATCCTTCTTAAGGATGATAAGAACTATCCGTATATTAAGGTTACCATGAATGAAGAATATCCCAGAGCGCTTATGACAAGAAGACTTGAAAAGGATGGGGCTAAATATTTCGGACCATACTCCAATGTAACTGCGGTAAAGGAGACAATAGATTTATTAAAGAAGCTTTTTCCCATAAAGGTCTGCAATAAAGTTTTTCCCCGAGATATTGGAAAGGACAGGCCGTGTCTGAACTACTATATATACCAATGTCTGGGGCCTTGCCAGGGAAATGTAAGCAAGGATGATTACAGGGCATTGATGAAAGATATCTGCAATTTTTTAGGCGGCAAGCACAACGAGGTAATATCAAAACTCGAAGATCAGATGAATGAGCTTGCTGAAAACCTTAATTTTGAAAAGGCGGCAAATCTGCGCGATAAAATCAGAGGCTTAAGACATATTTCGGAAAAACAAAAGGTGCTTTCTACCACAATGGAGGACCAGGATGTGATTGCGTTCGCAAAAAGCGAAACTGATTCATGTATACAGGTTTTCTTCATCAGAGGAGGAAAGCTGCTTGGCAGGGAACACTTTATTTTCGAGGGTGTTGGCGAAGTAGAAGACAAAGAACTTATCAGCTCATTTGTAAAGCAGTTTTATGGAGCCTCATCATTTATTCCAAGTGAGATTATACTTCAGGAGGATATAGATGAGATTAATATTATTGAGAGATGGCTTACAGAAAAAAGATCCGGGAGGGTTTATATAAAGGTACCAAAAAAGGGAGAAAAACATCAGCTTATTGAAATGGTATCACAGAATGCGCTAATAGCATTAAATCAATTTAAGGATAAAATCGCAAGGGAAGATGCAATTTCAAAAGACGGGCTAAAAGGTCTGGCTGGGCTTTTAAATCTCAAGGAACCTCCAGGAAGGATCGAGGCATATGATATTTCGAATACAGGAACGTCTGAAATTGTGGCGTCCATGATTGTCTTTGAAAAAGGCGTCCCCGCGAACAGGGAATACAGAAGATTCAAGATCAAGTCAATAGTTGATCAGAACGATTATGGAAGCATGCAGGAGGTTATTTTCAGAAGATTTAAGCATAGAGAAAAGGAAGCGGAAAATCAAAAAAATAAATTTTCTAAAATGCCTGACCTGATTCTGATTGATGGTGGCTTAGGCCACATAAATGCTGTTAATGCCGTAATGAAAGAAATTGGCGTCGCTGTCCCGACGTTTGGTATGGTTAAGGATGACAAACACAGAACGAGGGCTTTGGTGTCAACTAATGAGGAAATAAATTTTGACGGAGACCTTAACGCCTTCAGGCTTGTAACAGCCATTCAGAATGAAGCGCATAGGTTTGCTGTTGATTATAATAAGAAGCTTCGGGAAATGCGCTACAAGAAATCGGAATTGGATGAGATAGGTGGAATTGGCCCACGGAGAAAAAAAGCGCTTATTAAACATTTTGGATCAGTAAATAAAATAAAAGCGGCAGGAATTGACGATCTTCAGGCGGTTGAAGGCATAACGGCTTCAGTTGCTTTAAAGATCTATGAACATTTTCATTAAGAGAGGTAATTTATCTTGGCTATATACGCAATTTCAGACCTTCATCTAGCAAAATCAATAGATAAGCCAATGGATATATTCGGTCAAAACTGGTCAAATTATATGGAACGTTTGAAATATAATTGGGAAGAGACAGTATCGGAAAGCGACGTTGTAATTATTCCAGGAGATATTTCATGGGCGACATATCTTGAACAGGCTGAAGAAGATTTTAAGTTTATTGAGGGTCTTCCAGGAAAGAAAATAATTTCCAAAGGAAATCATGACTATTGGTGGACTACTCACAGTAAGCTACAGCAGTTTTTGATAAAGAATGGCTTCAAAACTATTGAATTTATGCAAAATAACAGTTATAATTTTGGAAATATTACTATCTGCGGCACCAGAGGATGGATCTGCCCAGGCGATGACGGCTTTCGTGGAGATGACAGAAAGATTTATAACAGGGAAGTTCAAAGACTCGAGTTGTCATTAAAAAGCGCTCCAGTTGGAGATGATATAGATATCATTGTAGCTATGCATTATTCGCCGTTTAATTCAAAAAAGGAGTCAACGGATTTTGTAGAGCTCATGTATAAATATAAAGTTAAGTTGTGCATCTATGGGCATTTGCATGGCGAAGGGTTTAAAAATGCGGTAATGGGAAATAATAATGGTTTGGAATTTAAGTTTATTTCAGCGGATTATCTTGAGTTTAAGCCGATTAGAATAATTTGATCACGCAGATTTGTTTAATACATACTTTTGCGATTTATTATAAAATATTAAAAATTTTGATGTGTTAGTGTTGGAATTTCGTAAAATTTTATGTTATAATGTATTGACTGTCTGAAGATAGTAATTTGCTGCGGGATGCTTGGCGTGTTGGGCGTTATTATGAAAGCGGACAGTTGGAAATAAAGCCTCCAAAAATACATAGTCTAACAGGTGGAATATTGGGAAAAGCTATTATCATATTTAATCCTCAATTAGTCGTAAATTTGGGAAGGCAAAATAATCAGTAGTATAGCAAAGTCTTGCTTTATGAGGCTACGGTAGCTTAAAGCCTGTAGCGCAGGGGTTGGATTAGCTAATATTTTGCAGAATTTTATGGAAGTTAATGGATGACCGATGCTCGTTTTTTCATATATGATCTGTTAACTATTCCTTAATATACATTATGTAAAAAAATATAAGCATTATTAAATAACTATATAAATGGGAGGACTAGTTTTAAAATGAATGTTAAAGTTGAAAATATCGAGAAAAATGTTGTGCAGTTGGAGATCGAAGTAGATGCCGAAAAATTTGAAGAAGGTATGCAGAAATCCTTTATAAAGAATGCTTCAAAATTTAACGTTGCTGGTTTCAGAAAAGGCAAAGCTCCAAGAAAAATGGTTGAAAGAGTGTATGGCGAAGCCGCATTATATGAAGAAGCAATAAATATTGTATGCCCAGAAGCTTATGAGGCAGCAGTGGAAGAAACTAAGATTGATCCTGTTGACAAGCCTGAAGTTGATATCAAACAAATAGGCGAAGGACAAAATCTAATATTTACAGCAAAGGTTACAGTAAGACCGGAAGTTGAATTAGGCGAATATAAAGGAATTGAAATAGAAAAGGTTGAAGCAAATGTATCTGATGAAGATGTTGAAACTGAGTTTAAAGCAATTGTTGAAAAGAGCGCTAGAATAGTAACTGCGGCAGATGATAGGGAAATTCAGGACGGAGATATTGCGGTTATAGATTTCGAAGGATTTATTGACGAAGTTGCTTTTGAAGGCGGTAAAGGTGAAAACTACAGCCTAAAAATAGGTTCAGGTCAGTTTATCCCAGGATTTGAGGAACAATTGATCGGAGCAAAAGCTGGAGACGATATTGATGTAAATGTAAGTTTTCCAGAAAATTATGGTAAAGAAGATTTAAATGGTAAATCAGCGCTGTTTAAGGTTACTGTAAATGAGGTAAAAATGAAAGAGTATCCTGTAATAGATGATGAATTTGCAAAAGACATCAGCGAATTTGAAACTTTAGAAGAATACAAAGCTGATTTAAGAAAGAAGATAGAATTAAAGGCAGAACAGAGAGCAAAGCATGAAACAGAAACTGCTTTACTTGATAAAATAACTGAAAATGCAACAGTGGAAATTCCTGAAGTTATGATAAATCAGCAAATTGAAGTATTGATCCGTGATTTTGATATGAGACTTCGTTATCAGGGACTTGATATAAAGAGATATATGGAAGCATATGGCATCGGAGAAGCTGCAATCATCGAACAGTTCAAGCCAAGAGCTGAGGGTGATGTTAAAAATCAACTTGTAATTGATAAAATAGCTGCTGTAGAAAATATAGAAATGACAGACGAAGAGTTTGATGAAGAAGTTGTAAAAATTGCAGAAAATTATAAGCAGGAAGTAGAAGAATTTAAGAAACATTTAAAAGAAGACGATATAGAATATATAAAGAAAGATTTGGTAGCGCAAAAAACTATAAGATTCCTGATGGAAAACGCAAAACAGGCATAAATCCAATTAATTTAGGCATTAACTGTTGCAAAATTTAATAAAGCAAATTATAATTTGCGCTGCTGGATGTAAGATTGATACTGATTTTAATTTAGAAGTTACATATGGATAACCAAATGTAAAATAGTTTTAACTAGTTGCGCAGGACAGCCGAAAAAGGGCTTTTCCGGGTTGCTTGGGCGAGCAATGAAGCGTAAGCGAAATGACCAGCCAAAGCGAACTGATATAAAAGTTTACAGTCGGTTATCTATAACGGTTATTTTTCCGTTGAATTGGGAAACAATATAAAAGTATAAT
>JAUZPS010000395.1 GCA_030705945.1 Bacillota bacterium | reverse complement strand
TAGAATCCACACAAGTCTAACTCTATATTTAAATTTACATTTATGGCAAGTATAAAACCTTGTAATTCTGAATACTGCAAAGCTTGTGGTCTAAATGGAATGATTATATTTACATATTTTTGCTTAACACCTACAGCCAACATATTACTAGGGTGGGTTATGATGGAGCAAAACCCATAAAAAATACATATAAGTTAATATATCACATAAAAAAGAATTGTAAATAAAAAATCTTACGAACTTAATTAATTATCTTACGAATTAAGGGCGTTTCAAAAGATTCCTTGTTCAAGTTTTTTAGATGGAAACCCTCCATATCAAGTTTTTGAAACGCCCAGTTGACCAGATATTTTTTTGATACAACCTAAATTGATTAGGCAACTTTCCCACTTCAAATTAAGCGCCGTAAATATATGAAGATATTACATGGCACCGCCTTTCTTTGTGAATCTAAAGCCACCTTATGATTTAGCAAAACATGTCTCATAACCCTTATTTAACTCCAAGTTTTCTTGGCAATATCCATGTCTTTTACCCATGCCACCGCTTTTGCAACTGCTTCTAC
This sequence comes from Bacillota bacterium, assembly GCA_030705945.1. Lineage (GTDB taxonomy): Bacteria > Bacillota > Clostridia > Acetivibrionales > DSM-2933 > Pseudobacteroides. Next base: position 4,307 of record JAUZPS010000395.1, on the reverse strand, counting down.
ATTGGTATATGCTATAAAAATATAAGCATAATTGGGATTTCAAAGGAGTATAAATATTGACATTTTAATTTCAAAGGATTATTATATATTTAGATAATTATCTAAATATATAATTGGTGGCGAGACTGATTGAATGATGTTTTTTATGCCCTATCTGATCCAACAAGACGAAAAATTCTAAAAATGCTAAAAGATGCAGACTTAAATGCAGGTGAAATCGCAGACAAATTTGACATGAAAAAACCTTCAATAAGCCATCATCTTAATGCTTTAAAACATGCAAATCTTGTAACTAGCGAAAAGAGAGGGCAAAATGTAGTCTATTCATTGAATACAACTGTGTTTCAAGAAATAGTCGAATGGTTTTTTGATTTTGTGGACAGGAGTGACGGGGATGAAAATAAATAAAAAAATGGAACATAATTGTGTATCCATTATAATACCGATTATCATCGGGGTCATTTGTTTATATTCATATGTTGAACACAAAAAAGTTAAATCATAAAGTGTTGGAGGAGCCAGATATGAGTAAATGTATAAATTGTAACAAAAATGAAGCAAAAATTAAATTTCAAGTTTTTACCTGGAGTGGGATCGGGAAGTCAAATGTGAATTTCGAGTGTTGTTCAGAGGAATGTAAAAAAGAAGTTGAGGAATTCTGTGAATATGTAAACAAAAATGTAATGAAGTTTTTTATATTGATTTTTTTAGGATCGTTTTCCTTTATTCCATTTATTATTTTATACAATATATATAAAAATGAGTTGTTTGGCGCCCTTGGATTAACAGCAACTCTAGGTCTGATTGGCGTTGCAATAATTTTATTTCCTTTTTCAACACCGGAAACGAATTCAAAGCTCGGTCTTAGAAAAGCAAAAAAAGTGACAAGAATTATTGGGTATGTTCTACTCGTTATAAGCATAATTCCTGTTATATTTTATTTGATTGGCTTGTAGCAAATATTTTAATTTTATTCTTTATTCTTACGCTGTTCCCATCCTTTTCAAGTAAGCTTTAACAAGTTTCAATTCACCATATGATACGTCGTCTCCCAGCTCTTCTTTCACAGGCTGCATAAGAGCTAGGCCATGTTTTTCGAAAGATGCTGAAATCAGATCCAGTTTGGTCTTATTCACCAATTCTAAAATTTCCAGTTCTCCACTTTCCACAAATGTTGAAAGATGTTCTTCAATCGTGCTTGTTTTCAACTGCCGTACTTCTGCGATCTGCTCTATACTAAGCCCTTGTCTGTGGAGCTCTAAGCTATAATCCCGTGTATTTGTTTTTTTCCCTTGCTCAGGAGATGTGATTGCTATTTTTTCATTCTCATATTGGGAGAAATTTTCCTTTTTAATATTTTTTTCTTTACAGTATAATTCAATTATTTCCAAGATGTCTTTCCCAAAAGTCTTTAATTTTTGCTTACCAATTCCCTTTATTTTTTTGAGTTCAGCAAGGTTTGAAGGCATTTCGTTTACAATACTGATAAGGCATTTTTGTTGTAATACATAAAAGACCTCAACATCCAAGTCATAGGCTATTTGTTGACGCCATTTTTTCAGCGATGAATACAGTTCAGGGTGATTAATATTTTTAGGCGCTGATTCTTTTGATTTCAACGTAGTCTTTTGCGGCGGTTTTTCTATTGATGCCTTTGCTCGCGCCGAAAGATAATCATTAACATTAAATCCATTCTGACATTCTTTAAAGCAACCCAATTTTACCAAAAGAACTTTTTCCAGTCTTTCGAGCGCATTCTCAAGAGTGTTTTTAACAGTCTTATTATCACTTTCAACGGTTGTACTTTCCAAAACCTTTAAGACATCTTCCGCAATTTTATCTTCATAGTACTTTCCTGCTTTCATTATCCGTTCATTTAATTGCTGATTTTTTTCTGCATCAGGCTCAACTTCCAGATGACGGATTATCTGCGGTTTAAATTTGTCCGAGACTGTAATTAATTCATCATTTGCCGACATCATTTTATCAAGATTCTCTTTTAATCCGGTATGCAAGCTTCCCGCATTTTCATTGTACAGCTTGATACTATTAAAAAGCTGACTTTTTACATAGCCAAAATCAAAAAGCTCAAAGATAAGCTCTTTTTGGTAATCATTTTTTGATTTTACAAGCTCTTCTGTACCTGGTTGGTTATGTTCAACCTCCTGTGAAAAATTATGAACGGCAGGATCTCTTACAATACTTCTTGAAGATATTTTTGAACTTAGCGCCAGGCCTTCTAATGTTTTGCAGCGGCTCAATGCCACATAAACCTGTCCATGGGCAAAAGCAGCGTTTGCGTCAATTACTGCTTTGTCAAATGTCAGTCCCTGACTTTTGTGGATGGTAATTGCCCAGGCAAGTTTTAATGGATACTGCGTAAAAGTACCTGCTATCTCCTCCTGAATTTCTTTGGTCTCATCATTGATTGTATATTTTGTATTCTGCCATTGGACTTTATCCACAGCAATGCTGTCTTTATCCCCTGAACATTTTACATAAACTATTTCATCCTCAATTTTATCAATAACACCGATTTTACCATTATAAAAGAGCTTCTGGCTCGAACTATCGTTTTTGACAAACATGACCTGAGCGCCTTTTTTCAAGGTCAGATCATAATCCGTAGGATAGGAATATTCAGGAAAATCACCTTCTGTAGAGGCTTTAAAGCGAATTTCTTCTTCATTAATCTGCAAGAGTTTCCCTTCGTTGATAGCCTGCGCCTGCTTATTGTGTGTTGTCAGAACTATATAACCTTCCGGGATATTTTTTGAAAGCCCTTGATCATAGCGCTTATTCAATTGCTCCAGAACATCCTGATCCAGATTGTTATCCCGTATTTTATTTAATAAATCTATGAATACCTTGTCTGATTGTCTATAAATATGTTTAAGCTCGATACTGATAAAATTTGTCTGATTTAAGGCTCTGCTGCTGAAAAAATATATAGAATCATACCACTCTTTTAAAATACTCCACTCGTCGTTTTTCACTACAGGCGCAAGCTGAGCAATGTCACCAATCATAAGCAACTGAACGCCTCCAAAGGGCTTGTTCCTGTCCTTGTATCTGCGGAGAACATCATCTATTCCATCCAGTAAATCAGCCCGAACCATACTTATTTCATCAATTACCAACAAATCAAGGCTTCTTAAAATATTTTTCTTTTCCCTGTTAAATTTCTGATTACTTCTTTCTGAACTGTTTGATGATAGCTCATTATTCACAGGTGTAAAGGGCCCGAAAGGCAGCTGAAAAAACGAGTGTATCGTCACACCCCCTGAATTGACAGCCGCTACTCCCGTAGGCGCAACAACTATCATCCTTTTAGGAGAAACTTGTTTAATTTTATGCAAAAAAGTTGTTTTTCCAGTACCGGCCTTTCCGGTCAGAAAAACATTCCTGTTTGTAGACATTACAAAGTTAAATGCAGTCTCCAACTGGGGATTATCATTACTGAAATTATTCATGAAGTACAACTCCAAAGTATTTTTTATTAATTATACTACAATATGTACTTTTATAGATATAATTTATTACCTATTATAAGGTTATCCGCAACACTTCTTGTATTTCTTTCTGCTGCCACAAGGACAAGGAATTACGTTCACTTAGCCTGATAATACCTATTCAGCGGCAGCCCCTATGAAAATTCCAGTCACGACATCCTTATCAAGTGTAAGTATCATGCCGCCATACACAGAACCTAAAGTTATGGAATCCGCATTCTTGCTGTCTTCATTATTAACAAATTCACCGTAAGCGTTCAAAACATCATTTCTACTGCTCCCAATGCCGATATTCCTCTTTGTTTTAAAATTACATGGTTTAGTTACACTTATACTGTTTATGATTTGTTTATTTTCATCGCTTCGGACCATATCCAGAGTTGTTCCTTTCGATTTGTAATACCATGTTTGATGTTGCAGCCCATCTGCCTCCGTTACTACAGCTTCCGACTTTTCATCCGCAACTCCCATTATTTTAACGCATTCCTTGTCTTCAGTCTCCAAAGCAAGACTACCGATAGACTCCTCATGCACAATTCTGAATCCCAATTCCATAAAGTCCTTTTTGCCTGAAATGAGTATCTTCTTGTCCTTTTCAAACCACTGCACATCATATCCGACGCTTTCAGAAACAAACCTTAAAGGTACAATTGTTCTTCCGTTAACAATTTCCGGCGCTGCATCCATGGTTTTTGAAACATTATCCACTAAATATGTTTTCTTGCCTATTTTCATTACAAATGTTTTACCCTCATGATTTATTTTAATCTGTTTCAGGGCTCCATCCCATTCTAT
>JAUZPS010000394.1 GCA_030705945.1 Bacillota bacterium | reverse complement strand
TTACAATTATCATAATAATGATAGTGGAGAATAGGTATGGACAAAATACTGATTGTTGAAGACAACAAAGATGTGAATAAAATGCTTGCAGAGGTGCTGATAGGTGAGGGCTATGAGATCTGTTCGGTTTATAATGGCATGGACGGGCTTAAAGAAATCAAGTCAAAGGAATATGACATGATTCTGCTTGATATTATGCTCCCATATAAAAGCGGAGATGAAATACTCAAAGAAGTGCGTGAATTTTCCGATATTCCTGTCATTATTATTTCAGCTAAGGATATGACCGGTACAAAAATTGACCTTTTGAAAATGGGTGCCGATGATTATATAACAAAGCCCTTTGATCTGGGTGAAGTTGCTGCAAGGGTGCAAACAAATCTTCGGCGTTTCCGCAAACAGGAACAGTCAGGAAAGGTCCTTAATTATAAGGATATGGTTGTTGATGACAAAGCAAATCGTATAACCGTTAATAACATGGAACTTGACTTGACTGCAAAGGAATATCGTATTATGGAACTGCTTATCAAAAACAGGAATAAGGTATTTACCAAGGCTAATCTTTATGAAACCATCTGGCAGGACGCATATATTGGAGATGATAATGCTGTAAAGACGCATATAAGCAATTTGAGAAGCAAACTAAAAATGGCAAATCCGAATAATGAATATATTGAAACAGTATGGGGACTTGGTTACCGTCTTTTTAAAGAATAAACTTATCGAAATCTTTACGTTTTTGTTTTACCGCTTAACCTTTTCTAAACCTTTAGATTTTATAATTAAATTATAGAAAGGGCAGGTGAGAAAATGAAAGAACATGTTTTGAAAACCAATTGCCTGACGAAAACCTATCATGGCGTCAATGTCTTGCAAGGTGTGTCGGTGACTTTGGAAGCCGGTAGAATATATGGCCTGATTGGACAAAACGGTGCAGGGAAAACCACGTTGATGCGTATTGCAGCCGGGCTTACTTTCCCTACCGACGGAAGTATTGAACTTTTCGGCAAGAGCGGAGATGCAGACCTGCAGGCTGAAAGGAAAAGGTTGGGCTGCATGATTGAGTATCCAGGCCTGATCCCATATATGACTGCGTTGGAAAATCTCAAATATCACAGGCTAATACGTGGTATTCCAAGCAAGACAATAGAGAACGAGCTGCTGGCACTGGTGGGACTTGATAATACAGGCAATAAGAAGGCAAAGGACTTCTCTCTTGGCATGAAACAGCGTTTGGGTATAGCTATAGCTTTGCTTGGAGATCCGGAACTGCTGATTCTGGATGAGCCCATCAATGGCCTTGATCCATTGGGTGTAGTGGAAATAAGAAATTTGCTTTGCAAGTTGTGTGAGGAACGGAATATGACAATTCTCATATCCAGCCACAATCTGCCTGAACTCTATCAAGTTGCCACCGATTATATAATTATACATCAGGGAACAATTAAAAAATCCATTACCTTAAGAGAGCTTGAAGAAAGCTGTAAACATCATATTCTGATTGGCTGCGACCAGCCTGAAAAGCTGATAAGTGTTATTGAAATGCAACTTGGGACAACCAACTACAAGGTCATGCCGGATAAGACGGTTAAACTCTATGATTATTTGGATGACAAGGAGCTAGTGGCAAGAACCATCTTTGGTAATGGGATTGTCATTACGGACTATACCATACAGGGAGACACTCTTGAAAACTATTTTATTTCAGTAATAGGGGGTGGCCGTAATGTATAATTTAATCCGGGCTGATTTATTTAAGATGGGAAAATCATCAGTGGTAAAGGTTTTATTTGGAATCACATCTTTTAGTGCTGTAATAATGGCAGTTATGGCATATATGATTGCAAAAGGAAAGCTTGATCCAGGGATGGCTGGAATCGGTTTTATGTTCTCCGATATCGACATGATAAGCATTTTGGGTGCTGTTATCGCAGGTGTTTTCATATGCGGCGACTTTGATAATAAAACAATTCATGACGCAGTTGCATGTGGATGCAGCAGAGGTTCCATTTTAGTAAGTAAAGCAATTGTATTGTTCTGCGCCCTGATATTTATTTTACTTCCATACATCATTACAACGGTTATCGCTTTGAGCACCGGTTCAAAGTTCAGTATGGGGTCTGTCGGGGTGGGATTTTTGAATATACTGACACAGGAATCGGGTACGGCTTGCATGGCGTCGGTATTTTTTAAACTGTTGATTACCACGCTAACCTTGATAATTGTATATGCTGCGCAATTGAGCCTTTGTATACCATTCGCTGTTATATTTAAGAAGCCGGTTCTTGTGGTTGCTGTTTATTATGGCATTACAATTCTATTTGCGCAGATAACTAGATTAAGAAACAGTTTTCCGATGTTTGAAAGTATTTTCTCTTGTATGCCGTTTTGAAGCATCTACACCCTTACGAAAACTGATGTGGGTACGTTAGACATAGTTAAGACGATTTCCGGCAGCCTGGTATTTATAATTGTAATGCTGATTTTCACTTACAGCATGTTTAAGAAATCTGAAATCAAGTAAAAGATAGGTTGGTGAAAGGGTTTGGTAATTGCAATTGGGATTTTGATTATTATAGTCTGTTTGTTTATCTTATACATCGCAATTCTCCAACGTCAATTGCGAAACATCAATCGACAGCTTGAAAAGCGGCTTTCATCCAATACAAAACAGCCTGTTAGTCTGGAACTTATTAATCATGAGTTGAATCAACTAACTGCAAATATTAATAAGTGCTTCAAGGCTGAGGAAATACTCCGTCTTGAAAGCGTTCAGAAGGAAAAGAAGTTTAAAGAACTTATTGCCAATATATCTCACGATTTACGAACCCCGCTTACCGCTATTAAAGGATATCAGCAACTCATGGGCAATAATGATCTGACTGATGACCAGCGAAAAAAACTCCAAATTGCCCAGAAATATGCTGAGGAACTGGGCCGTTTGATTGAACATTTTTTTGAATATTCCTATCTTGTAAATGCAGACCTAAAACTTAAATACGAACGTATTAATCTTACAAGTCTTGTGACAGAGTGCCTTGCTGCGTCTGTGCCTTCCTTTGAAGAACATGGCCTTACGGTACAATTTGAAGAAGCACCGCCTATATTTGTGCTGACTGACCATGCATTGATGGCGCGTATTGTTCAAAATCTAATCCAAAACTGTTTGACACATTCTGCAGGTGCTGTTATGGTTTTAATTACAGCTTCAGAGAATGCTGTTATATCATTCAAAAACCCGGTTGAAAACGCAAATGAAATCGATATAAAGCGTATATTTGAGCGTTTCTATACGGGGGACCGTTCAAGAAGTAAAACCACAGGTCTCGGCCTGCACATTGTGAAGCTTTTGGCTGAACAGATAGGAGGAACTGTATGTGCCCATTTGCAGGGGAATGAGCTTACCATACAGGTGGAACTTCCTCTATGCAGGTAGTGCATTATTCTTATGGTTTCACACTTAATCTTAAAAATTATTAAAGAAGTCTCTTGAACGGATCAATATCATGGTTGCATTAGTAATTCTTTTGTTAGCCTTTATTTTTTAATTCAATAATTTTTTCTTTAATCAATAAAACCGCAATAATTGTTAATAATATAATGACACTCATAAATGTCCTTAATAATAAATTCCCTTGTGTATCATATTCCTTTTTAGATATCTCCCTGATGATTGTTCCATGATTGATTATGAAATATTTATTATTGTCTTTAAAAGTAGCAATACCATCACAATAGCATAATGTAATAAAGATATTTAGAGGAACATATATCATTGAAAACGCTACAATACTTGTTCGTTTTCTCCAAAAAAACTTTTTAAACTTTTTAAATTTCTTGTCATTTTCATTGTAATCAATTTCCTTCAAAAACTATTGACAAACTGGAAACAATATGTAAAAATACAACAAAAGGTGAGTATGCATAAAGGCGGATAAGCTTGAGCTGCATAGAGGTTTAGGCCTTACACGTGGAAAGTCAGCCCACGGAGTCACTTAAGGATAAGTAAACGCAATTTACTCAGTTCTTAAAAGTGATATCCATGGGTTTTTTATTTAGAACTAGTAATTGTTGTGCTTAAAATTTATTGGCATATAGGGAGGAGGGCGCAAGATGGATCAAGAATTAAAATTTTTGGGAAATCCAACATTGGAAACAGAACGATTAATTCTAAGATAGTTTCAAGCTTGTGATGCTGAGGATGTATTTGAATATGCGAAACTTCCGGAAGTACCAAGGTATACAACATGGGAAGCTCATAGCTCTATTAATGACTCTGTGGGATATTTAAACTGGGCTATGGAGAGGTATCAAAAGGATGAAGCAGGTGAATGGGGAATTGAGCTGTAACAGTGGGTGTTAGTAAAAATACTCAACAATGAGGTTTAAGTAAAATTTAATTTAAATATAAGGAGTGAAAGCTTATGCAAGATGGGATACTGGACCTAAATATTGATATGAGCCAGATAAAAAACCATGAAGATTATATCAAGTGTTGGGGCAGGCTTGGAAAAGTAGAGATAAAGATGGTTGAAAAGAATGAGAAATGCAAGCATTGTCTAGGTGATAAATTTGTTTATGATAATCCATACTCAAAACCGGCAGGTGTCTGTACGGCGTTGCTTCATGTTTTGGACCTTTATATTTGGAGGGCTGCTCTAGGTTTTCCATCATGGAATAGTGATGATAGAAGGGTCTTTAAGTTACATTGCCCAGATCCTAAGGGGACAGTCTGGGAGATGAGGCGTATTGATTCTTAGAAGCCATCTTATGAAAGGGTGATGAAAATGGAGATCAGATACATAAGTAGTGATGATATTGAAAAGATATCTGAACTTGTTTGGGTAGTATTCAGCGAGTTTGTTGCTCCGGGCTATTCCGAGGA
>JAUZPS010000393.1 GCA_030705945.1 Bacillota bacterium | reverse complement strand
TAAGACATCTCATGTTTTGGATGGTATGGGTATTGATCCCAATACAGCCAGAAGCGTTGTCCGTTTTAGCTTATCGCGTTTCACAACCAGTTCAGAAATACAACATGTTATATCTACATTAAGCCGGATTTTATTAAGGTATGGAAATGCGCTCAAGCCAAATTCCATACCTGATAAAGAATGCAGCGCATGTAATGCCGGAAAGTCCTTGGAGGCGCCTAATGAATAATCTATTTGGACTTATTAGAATAAAGGAATTGATGAATATTACTAAGGGCTCAAAAGACATCAAAATAGGCTTGATTGACGGCCCGGTGCAAGCTGAACATAAAAATCTTGTTAAATCAAATATAACCCTTATAAATTCAGACATCAAGCCAAAATGTTTAACTAACGACAGTATCGCCTGCAAACATGGTACATTTATTGCAGGCATACTATGCGGCAATAGGGATTCTGAGACTCCTGGAATATGTCCCCAATGTCCTTTAATTGTAAGGCCTGTCTTCCCTGAAGAAACAGTAGCCGGCAAATACACTAATTCAAACTTTGAAGAGCTTACAAAAGCAGTCAATGACATTATTAATGCTGGAGCTAAGATAATCAACCTAAGTCTTGGTATAGCTAAGGCCAATAATTATGAATTCCCAGCTTTAAAAGCCGTATTAGATTTTGCGTATAAAAAAGGTGTTTTAGTCTTTGCTGCAGCTGGAAATCACGGAAATATCGGAGTTATCCCCCTTATATCCCATCCATGGATTATACCCGTTACGGCGTGCGACATTAATGGTATTCCCTATAAAAAGAACAACTTGGGAATAACCATTGGGAAAAGAGGTATCATGGCGCCAGGTGTAGATATTTCAAGCGCAATTCCAGAAGATAAATTATCAAAGATGAGCGGAACCAGTGTAGCAGTTCCATTTGTGGCAGGCACTGCCGCTCTTCTTTGGTCTCTTTATCCTAAAGCCTCCGCCTATGATATTCATAAAGCGATATTAAAGCCAGACTACCCTCGAAAGAGCATAATCCCTCCACTTCTTGATGGAATGGGAAGCTATATAAGCCTAAAACAAAATAATTATTAATGTAGAAAGGGGATCAACATGAGTGATCTAAACAATTTTTCTCCAGAAATATCTACAAATGAAAATCTTGCAATAATAGAACCTAATACTTCAGACAATGCTTCCACAAAAGAGTTTGCTGACCACAGTTCAATAATAATGCCACAGATATTTGTACCTATGCAGGAAGAATGCTTAACATGCAATTCAAACATATCTAATGATTATGTTTATGTAATTGGTTCCATAAAGCCCGACTTTCCTACCCTTGATATCAAAAACGAGTTTAATCAAGCCGCAGGCAGACTTAGTACAGTAGTGTCTGATGATTACCTTTATTATGCGGTCCTCAGTCAGGATGAAAATGTTAATATTTCCAGGGACATGTGCTGGCTTCTTCAAGTAGATGGCAACATAGATACTTATATCATCCAACCCAGAACTTATCCTGAGTTATACGAGATGGTTGGCTCTACCAAACCGTCAGCAGGCAAGACAAAGTATGTAGTTGCCATCGGCCTCAAAGGCCCCATTGCTCCTCCACAAAGATGTAATAACGCTCAACTTCCACTGCTTTTATGCAATCAGATATATAGCTTTACTCAGGAGGACTTTGTCAGTCACGTCTCTTCCTCTATTAGTGTTGATGAGTCAGTCGTATTATCTATGTTTAAAAAGATGCTTCAGTTATCTGATAATGCTGGAAATACCGATGCCCATCGCGCAGTAAATTATCTGACAATTAAATATGACGGAATCTATATTATGGCCGGAGAAATGATGTCCTCGCACCACAACCCGCATACATTTGTTGATCTATCCGTAAAGCCTTCTGATGCTCAGGGGGACAGAAATATAGTAGATGTAATATTCAGATTTGAAGAACGCAAGACAGGTAAAACGATCTACTGGTTCTGTCGGGTCGATGTAACAGGGCAGTTTCCTTTCTTAGTCAATAAGATTTCCCGATATTATCCTGGACCGTAAACGTTTATATTGAAAGGAGTGTTACCATGGTAATTAACACCATGTCGTTTTTTGCGCCTGTTATGAACATGGCTCTCAAGTTTGACGGAAAAAGCCAATATATATCCATACCAAATTCGGAATATATTAATTTTAATACTAACGATAATTTTACAATTGAATTATGGACTAAATTAGAAAATAATGATTCTCAGGAAAGCGGCAGCATGAAATCAAGCATACTTGAAAAATCAAGTTCTGAGTCAGCGTTTCCGTACGCTATCAGATATTATAACAGTAATGCGGAATCTTACGGTAAAGTAATCGTATGCCGTTCTGATGGAAAAAACAAACCATCTTTAGAGTCTGTAAGTTCTATAAATGACGGAAGATTTCATCATTTATGCTTTGTAAGAAGAATTAATGATAAAAATAAAGGAGAGTTATCTCTATATATTGATGGGATAGAAGAATGCAAAACAGATGACACCACAAGCGGTAATACCGCTAACTCTTCGCGGCTATACATTGGAAAACCGCACAACAACAGCCTCCTCGCTCCCTTTTCAGGGATAATCGATCATTTGAGAATATGGAACGGAGCTCTTACAGCTTCCCAGATATCTACTATAATGTACTCAGCTTTTGGAGGGGGCGTTAAGCTTAAACATGATAACCCGGACAAGGAAATTATACTGGTAGGCAACTGGAAATTGAACGAGGGTTATGGCCTTCACATTCTTGATGATGCAAAACATAATAACGGAAGCCTTGGGGAAGAAAGCGGCATTAATGCCCCTGAATGGGTAGTCAATGCGAGAAATCATCCAATTCAAGCCGAATATTATAACTCTTCAGTATATAATTTGCTTAGCTCTCCCGATGGATTTAAAAAATTAGTAGAAAGGGGAATCATTTAAATGAAAGAATTTGATTTGTCAGCCTCCAAAAGCATTTTTAAATATCAAGGCAGGTATACTTCAAATAAAATTCAAAAAATAAACGATACATTAACACTTGCTTCAACAAGCTCAGACTACCTTAGCACGGAGTGCCTTAAAGGCTGCGCCGGAGGAGCATACATGTCATGTTCTTATTGCGGCAACAGTCTGTCTTGTTGGGAATCTTGCACTGACTCCAGTGAATGTATATCTAAATGCCCGGGACTAATCTAAAATTGCGCTGTTTAACAGTTAGAAGGAGGTTTATTAATGCCAAACATAATACCAGATTCTTGTTCATGCGGCCAGGATACCGATACAGCAAATTCGTCTGCAAATACAAACTATACTTATTTTTATGGGATAGGAAATATTAGCGTGGATTTTCCTTCCTTGAATATAGAGAAGGAATTTTATCAGGTTGCGCCAAAGGGTTCTAATAATCCGCCGAATGTAAAACTTTTATTTGATGTTTTAAGTAAAGCGGAAAATAAATATCTTGCCAAAGAAATGTGTTGGAAATTTCAGCAAGGCAGCGGCCTTGCAACATTTATACTCACTCCGAACTCGGACTTAGAATTAGCGAGTTTAATTTCAGGAATTGAACCGTTATTCGATATAGATTATGATGTGGTAATAGGTTTAAAAGGTCCTTTATCATCTCCCCAAATGTGCAACGGAGTAATATTACCGGTGATAACCTGTAATAAAGTTATGACATACACGCTCAAAAATATTATATCTAATATTTCAAAAGAGCTAGGTGTAGATAAAGCAACCGCAACAGATCTTTTCAAATTAATGTTGCCCTTATTAGATAATCCGGGAGACACAGATGGCTATAGAGCATTAAATTATGTTACCCTCAATTACATGCAAATATATAAGCGTACTATGGAACTAGTAAGCCCTGTTGATCCTCAAAAAAATCCTCCCTATAATTTCGTAGAAGTTCGAACCGTTCCAGCAAATATCCAGGGTGAACGCAAGCTAATAGATGTAATTTATACTTACAATAGGCTTGGAGAACAGATAAGGCTCGCTTGTCGCGTCGATATTACAGGGCTATATCCGTTTCTTGTAAGCCCAATCTTCCCATATTACACCAATCCTTAACAGGAATATATTCCTATTTATGGTCGTTCACCCCGGTATTTATATAAGAACGATATTAGAGCAAAACTTAAGGAGTGAAAAAAATGAGCTTACCACAATTAAATGCTGAAAAAAGCATATACTCTTATACCAACTACAACAGACTTCAAAACATTGCTAGCTCAGATGGAATTAGAATGGAAGGCTTTTTTGACGATCTTTGGGGCACTGTAAAGAATATTGGCAGCGCTGTAATCGATAAAGGCCCTTGTATGATAGGTTGTTTGGGTTCTTCTGCCCTAAGTTGTATAAAATGTGGAACTGACATATCATGCTGGGCTACCTGCGCCGGACCTCAAGCTTTGGATTGCGCTAAAAAATGCCTATAAAAATTCATTTCTACTTTTAAATATGTATTAAAATATCAAGAAGGCAGAGTCTAACCGGGTAGACTCTGCCTTCTTTGTTTTGTTAGAAGGTTTATTTCGTTTTATTTATAATTTTAAAAACTTTCAGACTTTTTTCAAAAATATAAGTAGAATTATATGTAAGTTTAAAGACGATACTTTATAGATATCAAACTGGTCGATATCTTTAGAATTATTGGTTCAGAGTTAAGGGCGTTTCAAAAAATTCCTTGTTCAAGTTTATATCACTAAAACCCATTATATCAAGTTTTTGAAACGACCAGTTGCTAAGTTTTTTTTGATACTACCTAATGTAATATTTTAATTCCTAAAAAATAATTATTATCTTGCTTTTTGTTGATTATTGTAGTTTTAAAGGGTAAAATAGAATTACGTATATTTTTTACAATTTGGTTAAATATTCTTTT
>JAUZPS010000392.1 GCA_030705945.1 Bacillota bacterium | reverse complement strand
TTAATTTTCTAAAAAGCAAATTAGATTATACCATAACTGAAAGCGAACAAGCACTGGAATACCTTCACACCAAATACAAAAAATTGTTTTTGGAGTAGTAAATATTACATAAGTTCTGCATATCGAGGTAGCTTAGTTAAATCTGCTTATGTGTTGAACAAGATTTCTGCCACTTTTACAACATTATGGGTTATGATAATGGCAACATAACGTTCCAATTATGTTACTATTTTAAAGCGAAGGAAGAAACGAACTTCCAATTAGGCTAATAATGGGAATGATTAGAGTTTAATTTGCTGCTCACGTTTTTATAAATGACTTCAATATATTATGTAAATTAATTATAGCGCATTTTATGTTTCGGCGCATATATTATTATTGAGGTGATCTATTTTGGAAAATGATATAGAAGATTATAATCAAAATAATTATTTAAGTCTCGGCAATTTGAAAACAGATTTGAATCAAACGGTGATACCGTCCCCAGAGTTGGTAGCCAAAACAAATCGATTTTATAAAATCCCTGTGTTTTTAAGTCATCCAACAAGCAATACATTAAATAATCTTCAGATTAGCTTCTTAATTCGATTAATGGAAGAATTAAAAAAAGAATTATTATTTCCGAGAACTTTACCTAATACTGAACAATATCCTGAATCAACTATGACTAGTATAAGGAGAATGGTTAATTCCAGCTTTGGAATTGTAACTTTAAACTTGGCAAGAAGAAAAGTAAAAGTTGTAGAAACTAACGGTGCAACTGTTTTCCAGAATGATATAGGAAATGAATTTTGGCAAGGCTCTTTTTTCTCTTTTATTGAACCAGCAATGGCTTATCAACGTGGTCTTCCAGAACTATTTATTACAGAAAGTACCGTGGCTAATCAAGACATTAATGAACAGGGAGGTATATTTCCATTCCGTGTTTTGATATGGGATTCATCTTTGGGAATTGAATCTTTCTTTATAAGTGTAGAGTGGAAAGAAATGTTACAAAATTGGTCTGCAGAAGTAAGAAGTGCCTATTATTTAAATACTAGACCAGATTTTGAATCAGTTATGGAAAATGCATAATTATCCATAATTTAAATTGTGGGGCTGCATTAAAAAAGTGGCTCCTTTTAATTTGAATACACATACTTAAAAGCAAAGGATGGAGTTGCAGATCCAAGGAAGCAATTTAACGGTTATTTTCTTCTATTTTTAACTTCCTATTATCCATATAACCAGAACCAGTAATATATTTATTATTTATGTTAGAGAACAGGTGTTGATTGGCTCCGAAAGTACTGGAAATATTGAAACAAGTTTATTTAAAGCTGTTGTGATGCCTTTTAAAATGTAGAGTAAGGGGAGGTATTTGTCTTGTTCTCGGCCGAAGCTAAACTGAAGGGTTTTCTAAAAGCAGAACGCTTTGTCCTGGATTTGCTCCACTAGCTGCTTCTGGTCCTTCTCAAAAATGAATGGAGGATGGAGTTGACACGGATTTGCTTCGGAGATTGCTTCATTAGCCATTGGAAGTAACAAACACAGGAACAGGAATAAAAAATATAGGATTTTTTGTTCCGATTCCTGTGTTTTTCACCTATGGGAAGATAAGCACAAGGATTATAAATTGACTGATATTTTGGAAATACATTTTGTGGAGCTTTCCAAATTTAAAAAAGTTCAACCAGACTTCAAAAAACCTATTGATAGGTGGTTGCTATTTTTGGAAGATTCACCGAAGGAGGTTTTGGAAATGGCAATTAAAGAAGAACCTGCAATTGAAAGAGCAGAAAAAGTTCTTGAATATTTAGGAACAAATGAAGAAATGATAAGATTCTATGAACTACGAGAAAAGCAAATTCATGATGAAATAACAAGGATTACAGGAACAAAGCTTGAAATTGCAAGAAAAATGAAATCAAAAGGAATTGATGATAGTACTATATCAGAAGTGACCGGATTAACACTGGAAGAACTAAAAGAAATACAATCACATTAAGCCATAGCGGTTTCAAGACTAATTCACAGTTACTTAACTGTTTTATAAACAGAAAATTTACAAAAAAATAAGTTTCATTTACGGCTGGATTCAGTAGTGCTTCCAGCTTTTTTGATTCGTTAAAATGCAACATGCTAATTAACCTGTATTTTTCCGAAGTTTTCTCTGAATGTACTGGCGAAGCGAATCTTGAAAAGCCCCACCATTCATTAAAAAGGCTGTCGGATCCGTTGTTTAGGAATCTGCGGAGTTACTTATAAGTATCTGAAAGTTACTTGTGATAGGCTTGCAGAGCAAGGACAGGGAAAGTATGCGATAAAAGTTTTATTGTATACTTTCCTAGCCCCTGAAGTTAAAAGTCATAAAATAAAATGGCAATAGAACACAAGGAGTATGCAGGGCTCATTTATGACTATCTGTTGCTAGAAGGAGCAGCTCAATATGATTCTCTTACTGATAAGCAGTTTAAAAGGCTAATCTGAAAACAGTATAAATATATTATAGGTGTTGTCAAAGAAGGCTTTTTATAAATTAGTACAAAAAAAATGACCGCTGAAAATCAAATCAGTCGGTCATTTTTTAGCCCCCTACGCCATTTCATCATCCGTCGCTTACAAAATATAATTAAATGTAAAAAGGGAAGCGTCAGGCTTCTGACAGACACTTCCCTTTTAATAGCAGCATGTGGAATTTAAATGAACTTATTGTATACGCCAATTATATTAAAACTTTCACTTCAAGCATTAAAGTAAGAAAATCTGTATAGATTTAACACATATCTTAGATAATTCAAAACTTTTTGATAAGATGCCTTTTATCTCGGATTTATCTATTTCAGTCCGTTATACAAGGAGCTTAGTAAAACTTTGCTAGGATCCTGACTCAATTCCCAGATCATCGCGCCTCCGAGGTTTCTGGATTTAACATACTGAGCTTTTAAGCCAATTGATTGCTCATCTTCATAGCTAATAAAGGTTGAGCCGTTAAATAGCCAGGGAACCATTGATTGCTGGTGGAAATAACGTACATAGCCCGGAGCGTTCAGATAATTTGCTGCTATGCTAGCGTAGGTAATAGATGATCCGCCTGAATAGGTCTGATACAAGCCGTTATTGGCGTTAATTACAGAGTTGTACTTATAGCCATAGAAGGGCACGCCCATAACCAACTTGCCTGCAGGAAATCCTGTGTTCAACCATGAGTTTACAGATGCGTCAACACTCCATTTATATTGCGGGGAGTTATCACTGTTATTATATAAAGGCGCATTAAAGTCAGTGTATTTATCCCAGTTTCCATGGATATCATATGTCATTATATTGCCATAGTCTATGTATTGTTGAAGTTTATTCAACTCTATATTATTTAGGTACCAGCTTCCCGAAGCGCCGGCAAAAGTAAGTAGATATGGCTTGCCATCAATAACGCTCCTTGCGTTAAGCTTTTCCCTGAGCTTTTGTAATAATAAAGTGAAGTTCTGCTTATCTTCAGGTCTTGTTACATTGCCAGACATTCCTCCGCTTACAGGATACTCCCAATCAATATCGACGCCGTCAAATCCATATTGTACTATAAAATTTACACAGCTATCTGCAAATACTGTTCTCGATGAATCGGTAAGAGCTGCATCTGAGAATTTTCCAGACCATGACCAGCCTCCGACTGAAATAAGCGTTTTAAGATTGGGGTAAGTCTGTTTCAATGTGTTTAATTTACTGAAGTTTGACGGGTCTATGTCAGGATAGCCCATTGCAATCTTCAGGTCGCTCCCGATATTGGCAAAAGCATAGTTTATATGGGTCAGCTTGCTTGCGTCTATCATGCTGGGATAATATCCCGAATAAGCTGACCATGCCGCATAATATCCAACAATTCTTGCTGTGGTTGTTGGTGTCGATGTAGGTGTTGGCGCTAAAGTGGGAGTGGAAGTAGGTATTAAAGTGGGAGTGGAAGTGGGTGTTGAAGTAGGTGTTGAAGTGGAAGTAGAAGTAGGCGTCGAAGTAGGCGTTAAAGTAGGAGTTACAGTAGACGTCGCAGTAGGAGCTGTAGTAGGAGTATCAGTTGAAGGAATTAGTGTTTCGGTTGCAGTAGGAGTTGCTGTTGATGTTGGCGCAGGCGTATAAGTTGATATTGTTGATGAAGGTATTGGTGTTGCCGTTGCGGACTGGCTTGATTGTAATGTGGTAACTGAAATAATATTGCTTGAACTAGACACATTTCCCGTAGCATCTTTTGCTTTAATATAAAACTTGTAAGTTTTTGAAGGTGTTAGTCCAAGTGATGTATATGTAAGAGTAGAGACACTTCCTACCAAAGAGCTGTCCCGGTAAACATCATAGGATTTTACCCCGACATTATCTGTGGAGGCATTCCAAGCAAGGGTTACAGAGGTATCGGTAATGGAGGTGGAGCGCAAGTTTGTTGGAGCTGTAGGTGATATTTTGTCTTGCTTAACGGCAAATACAGTAGGGCTAAATAAGCTGCATAAAATCAACATAAAAACCATAGCTAAAGTGATGCGTTCTTTTTTATTAGAGAACATTTTCATCATGTAACACCAACCTTTAATATTTATTTACTTGCTTGAGAATTTGAAACTTGAAAAGAAATGAAGTTTACCGGTAAGTGAAATCTTATACTAATATGTTAACAATAATAAATATTTATGTCAACCGACTAAGGTTGGTAATAAGGTAGTAAATTGGTCCCGGTACTCCTATACGGTTGGCCTAAGACTTATTACAAAAGTTGTAATTGGTATCGACAAGAAAAAGATTTTTTGCGCATGGTAATGCGCGATAACTTTCCTACCATGTCCTTCCTTTTTTAACATCATCCATAACAGTTTTAGTTAAGTCATACCAGAAAACCTGACCATGTCTTACAAGGCTTTTATCTTCAGGAGCCGAAGGTTCTGTGAGCAAATCGTGTTCAATTGGAAAACTCTG
>JAUZPS010000391.1 GCA_030705945.1 Bacillota bacterium | reverse complement strand
CTTCAAAACAGATAAGTTTTAAGATAGATAAAACTCCACCGACTGCAAAGGTAGAATACAGTACCACAAATCCTACAAATACCGATGTCAGTGTAAAAATTACGCCGAGTGAAAAAATTACAATAACAAATAATAACGGTTCTGATTCATATACTTTTTCAGATAACGGAACCTTTACCTTTGAATTTGTAGATGAAGCAGGAAATGCCGGCGCTGCAATTGCAGAGGTAAACAACATCGATAAAAAAACGCCTACAGCTTCAATAATCTATGATATAACCGACTATACAAACAAAGAGGTAGTTGCTTCATTGCAACCGGATGAGCCAGTTACTGTCTTGAATAATGGCGGTTCAAGCACATTCACTTTTACAGCTAATGATTCCTTTACATTTGAATTTAAGGACGCTGCGGGAAATACAGCTAAAGCAACCGCAACAGTAGCCAATATAGATAAAACTGCGCCGGCAATTAAATATGAAATTTCACCTGCGCCAGGCAGTAATGGTTGGAATTCAGGTGACGTTATTGTACATTTTACCGCCAGTGATGATCTTTCAGGTATTGAGTTTATAACCCAGGATACTCCGGTTACATCCCAGGGAGCAGATCAAACAGTGGAAGGAAAAGCAATAGATAAGGCTGGAAATATTGCAACAGTTACGGTGACAGGTTTAAACATTGACAAGACTGCTCCTGAGATTTCTTATGAGCTTACTCCTGTCCCAAATACAAAAGGTTGGAATAAAGAAGATGTTCTTATTCATTTTATTGCGAAAGATGAACTTTCAGGAATTGACTTTGTAACACCTGATACTACTGTATCAACAAATGGAGAGAACCAAGAAATATATGGAAAAGCTGTTGATAAAGCAGGAAATGAAAAAGTTATAAAAGTTATTATTAATTTGGACAAAGCAGTTCCTTCCATTTCAGGAAGTACTACTGTTGCTCCTAACAGCAATGGTTGGTATAAAGGAGATGTAACTGTTCATTTTACTGCTGATGATATTAATTCCGGTATTGAATCGGTTAGCCCGGATGTTACCTTGACAAATGAAGGAGAAAATCAGTCAGTTGAAGGAACAGCTACCGATAGAGCAGATAACACAGCAAGTACTACAGTAAATGGTATCAATATTGATAAGACAGCGCCAAAGCTCACTTATGAGATAAGCCCATTGCCTAACGAAAATGGTTGGAACAATGAAGATGTTAAAATACACTTTATCGGGTCGGATGATTTGTCGGGTATTGACAGTGTGACTCCTGATGTTATCATTTCATTGGACGGACAGAGTCAATCCGTTGAAGGATCTGCAGTTGATAAAGCAGGGAATGTGACAAACATAACGGTTTCCAATATCAATATCGACAAGACAAAGCCAACTGTTTTGGGAGAAACAACTACAGAGCCAAACAGTAATGGCTGGTATAAAGATGATGTCTCAGTGAAGTTTTCTGCTACCGATGCATTGTCTGGGGTTGAAAAAGTAAGTCCTGAGGTTGTAATCAGCGCAGAAGGCGCCAACCAATCTGCTACAGGAGCAGCTACTGATAAAGCCGGTAATTCAGAAACCACTGAGGTAAAAGGCATAAACATTGATAAGACAGCGCCAAAGCTCACATACGAACTGAAACCTCTGGCAAACACAAATGGTTGGAACAACAATGACGTAGTGGTTCATTTTATTGCAACAGATGATCTATCAGGCATTGACAGTGTAACACCTGATGTTACATTAACTATAGACGGTTCAAACCAATCCGTTACAGGAAAGGCAATTGACAAGGCAGGAAATGAAATCAGTATTACTGTCTCAAACATTAATATTGATAAATTGAAGCCAATCATAAGCGGCTCAGCTATGACAGCGCCAAATGGAAACGGTTGGTATAATGGAGACGTTACAGTTAAATTTACTGCTGAGGATGCGCTTTCAGGTATAGATACTGTAACACCTGAAGTTGTAATCAGCGCAGAAGGCGCCAACCAATCTGCTACAGGAACAGCTGCTGATAAAGCCGGTAATTCAGAAACCACTGAAGTAAAAGGCATAAACATTGATAAGACAGCGCCTGTGGTCACAGGTATAACAACAACTACACCAAACCCAAGCGGTTGGTTTAATCAGGATGTGACAGTGAGCTTTAAAGCGGTTGACACACTTTCAGGAGTTGAAACAGTAAGCGCGGATGTTATTGTGACAACAGAAGGCGCCAACCAATCTGTACCGGGAACTGCAACGGATAAGGCAGGCAATACGGGAAGCGCTAGTGTTACGGGCATCAACATTGATAAGACTGCTCCAATCATCACAATTGCGGCGCCAATGTCTTCCCAGTATAAAACAAATGAGTCCATCAAGCTTGATTTTACCGCTGTTGATGCGCTTTCAGGAATTAAGACAACTACAGCAGTTTTAGATGGAAAACCGGTAACCAATGGTCAAATAATTGGACTTGCAGCTTTTACAGGAACACATTTATTATCTATAACATCAACAGATATTGCAGGAAATGTAAGTACAAAAACTGTAACCTTTACGGTTATTGCAATCGTGGATGGGAAGATAAAGATCCTGTCTGCAAGCGGTAAAACCAAAGGGAATACTGATACATTGTATCCACGATTCAAAATAATCAATAATGGAAAAGACCCGATTAAACTTTCGGATGTTAAGCTCAGATATTACTATACTACTGATATAAATAAGCCGCAAAACTTCTTCTGTGATTGGTCTACAATAGGTGATACCAATGTGACAGGCAGTTTTGTTAAGTTGGAACAGTCTAAAGCAACCGCTGATTATTATCTGGAAATAGGCTTTAAAGATAAAGCAGGAATTCTGGCGCCGGGAGCGGTGATTGAAGTCCACAGCAGAATCGGTAAATCAGACTGGTCTTTGATGAACCAATTAAACGACTTTTCATTTAGCAATGATACTAATTATAACCTTACCACAAATACACCAGGTTACATAGGCGGACAATTACAATTCGGCTTAGAACCCAGTGGAGAAACAGTTTTAACAGTTGAAAAGGTTAAGCTTCAGGCGTATAATACAAAAACAGCTGAAAATAGCGCAACCATTTCACCCAAGATTAATCTTATCAACACAGGAAATAGCGATATCAAGCTATCAGATTTGAAAATCCGTTATTATTATACAAAAGATAGCGCAAAGGACCAAAACTTCTGGTGTGATTATTCAAATTATGGAGGGGCTAATGTAACAGGAAATTTTGTGAGCATTACTCCTGCAAAGAGTAACGCGGATGGTTATTTGGAAATTAGCTTTACATCAGGCGCTGGTATACTACCATATGGAGATACATTAGAACTGAGCCTCAGGATTGCAAAAAAGGATAATTCCCCATACACTCAAACCAATGACTATTCATTTAACCCATTGGCCAAAGGATATGTTGATTGCAATCAAATTACAATTGTAAAGGGCGGCTCAATTATTTGGGGTGTGGAACCCTAATGATCAAGCCGAAAATATCAGTATAGGCGAGATTAACCAATAGTGAAAATCATATACGGCCCAATACCAGAACAGCTGCAGCTGCTCTGGTATTGGTCCGTTAACTATATGTAGCACGCGGTACACAAATCTTGCCTCAAAATCTAATAAGAGAAGGTATTGAGAAGGAAAAGAAGTTTGGGACTAAAAGTGGTTTAGCAATAGGTAGACCGGAAAGAAAAAATGGGGGAGTAGATAGGAGAGATAAAAATATGAATAGAATAAAGCTAATAATTTCTTTATCTTGTGGAATGCTAGTTGTTTGAGTGGAATTTATTATTTTACTATATTTAGCCGTTGGTCATATGTATTACTCTTTTATTGCGGTTAATGTATAGTTTTCTAAATTCATTACTACTTTGCAGGCTGTAAGCAAGTCCAGTCCAATAATAACATCAAGTTCAATACCATAATTCATAGCCCCAATTTGTATACTAAAATTAGCTGCTGCAACATCATCAAGGCAGATGGCATCAATTTTCTTTTCAATAACAGATTCTGAACCGCCGACTCCTTGGACAGAATTTATTATATCTGTAGGTTCAGGCTTCATACCTAAACTATAAGCTATATCCCTTGATATTACTGTTGCGCTTGAGCCAGTATCAACCAAAGCGTTTTTTAATGTAATACTGCTGTTTCCATGCACTAGGGTAGCATCTACATAGATTAATCCATCTTTTGAGTTGATTTTTACCATTATAACCGTACCCCCAGCCACTTTTTAACACCTATATTTAAAACAACGTTTGAAGTATGATAAATATAGTACTCTCGTTCCTTGTGAACTTTGTGCATTTCAATATATTTCTGAAATGCGCTATCACCTTCATCTGCAAAACAGCCGATAACATCCATCTGTTCAACGATTCGTTTATCGCCTTCAGTCTTAGCATTTATTGCTTCAATGAGTACCCATTGCTCAGGGTATGCTCTTCTTACATCTTCCCAAATCATTAAAAATACCTCCCGCTATTCAACAATATTGATGTGGTCATACCCTAGAGGGGATAACCGTCTTAACCATATTTTGTCTCCTGATTTATATAGATTGGCAAGATTATTATATCAAAAATATTTCAAAAAGAATATGTCGTTTTGAAATATTTCAAAAGGTGTAGTTGTATTATTAATGAAATATAATGCAAAAGGTATACTTTTTGAAAAAATACATCATCGATATTCATGAAAATTTTAGAATGGTCGAATATTCAAATAATAATTAAGCATAAACTAAGTGTGTAAATAGGGAGGTACTGATTATGAAAGAATGCAGGGTTTTAGTAAAAAAGAAGCCTCTTGGTTATTAAAAGATGATGCAAATTCAGATGAAAACCATAAAAAAATCAAAGATGATGTTATGAAGAATTTCTCGGATAAGCTTAAATAAAATTTTTTAAAAAAATATGACTATGTCTAGAAT
>JAUZPS010000390.1 GCA_030705945.1 Bacillota bacterium | reverse complement strand
TTGCTCCGTCAAATGTAAGATTAATAGTGCTTTTTATATAGGTAGTATCAAAAAATAAACTGGTCAACTGGGAGTTTCAAAAACTTGATATAATGGGTTTTCATCATACAAAACTTGAACAAGGAATTTTTTGAAACTCCCTTATTAACTTGTAAAGGAGAAAAATTATGTTTCAGCCTGATATGTTAGATTTGGTTAAGGTATTGGATATGAGTCAAGGGAAAGGGATAACCTTTGAAGTAATCCAGTATGAGAAGTTGGAAGGGCACTATGATAAATCTGCGCCTCATAGGTACATAAATAAATTAAGACAGGTCAGAGCATATTTGAATGGTGGAGAGTTAGTGACGGAATCAGGAGCGCTGCAGTTTATGAAAGGCGCTATAAACATGAAGGTCGATTCCTCAATCGGATCAATTGCTCGGGGATTTTTAGGCGGAGCATTAACAGGAGAGTCATCTGTAAAACCAAGATATACTGGTTCAGGGGAAATATATCTTGAGCCATCCTATAGCCATTTTTTAATATTAGAGATGGATAATGAGGAGGTAGTTGCTGATAAGGGGATATTCTACTGCTGCGAAGGAAGTATAGAAATTGGGGTTTTTACTCAGAAAAACTTATCATCTGCCATTGCAGGCGGAGAAGGCCTGTTTCAGACAAAGCTCAAGGGGTCGGGAAGTGTAGTTCTTCAAAGCAAGGTTCCATTTGAACAAGTATTGATCTACCACTTAAATAATGAGAAACTGCAGGTAGATGGCAACTATGCAATTTTGAGACGTGGCGCAATTGAATTTACTGTAGAAAAATCTACCAAATCAATAATTGGATCTGCAAGAAGCGGAGAAGGCCTATTACAAACTTATAGGGGTACCGGTGAGGTATGGTTGATTCCAGCTCTTCGCTTTGTTGATGGAGGCAATTCTTTGTTATCGGTATAGATATTAAAAGAGTTACATTTTTGAAAAGCTAGACTGTGAGATGTTTTGTTTTTACACATTAATTCTCACAGTCTGAGTCTCAAATATCTACCTTTTAAATGTATAAATCTAGATTAATACTTATCAAACTCAGTGTCACTTAATGTAATTTTTTTCTTAATGTCTTTAACTTGAGAAATACTATTTAAATTATCTCTATTAACTTTTTTATTCTTTTTTGCAAATTGTTCATATTTGTCGGTTAGCGCCGAATTGTTGCTAAGCTGGAATTTACCTACCATATCATGGAGGACTTCTGCCTGGCTTAAAAGCTCTTCACTAGCAGCCGCGCTTTCCTCTGATGTTGCTGAGTTACTCTGCACTACGTGTGATACCTGGCTAATACCTTGGCTAACTTGGGAAATTCCTACAGCTTGTTCATTAGATGCCCTTGCTATATCCTGCACAAGGTTTGCTGCTTTTGAAACACTGTCGACTATTTTATCCAAAGCGCCGGCTGTCACTTGAGCAATTTTAGTTCCAGATTCAACCTTCTTAATAGATCCTTCTATAAGAGTTGTGGTTTCCTCAGCAGCATCGGCGCTTCTTGCAGCAAGGTTCCTGACTTCCTCCGCAACCACGGCAAAGCCTTTTCCGTGCTGTCCGGCTCTAGCTGCTTCAACTGCTGCGTTCAGCGCTAATATATTTGTCTGGAAGGCAATCTCATCAATAACTTTAATAATTTTGGATATATTTGAGGATGTTTGATTTATGTCTTCCATCGACTTTAACATTTCTTTCATTTGACCATTACCTGTAATAGCGTCTTCTTTTGCTGATATAGCAAAATCACTGGCTTGACTTGCATGTGTAGCATTTTGTTTCGTTTGGGAGGATATTGAATCTATAGATGATGTAAGTTCTTCTAAAGTGCTTGCCTGTTCAGTCGATCCCTGAGAAAGAGATTGCGCAGTTTC
Organism: Bacillota bacterium; assembly: GCA_030705945.1. Taxonomy (GTDB): domain Bacteria; phylum Bacillota; class Clostridia; order Acetivibrionales; family DSM-2933; genus Pseudobacteroides. Next base: position 3,060 of record JAUZPS010000390.1, on the reverse strand, counting down.
AGATACTTGTCGGGCCCCTGAAGTAACTTGCTCTGCCGACTTGTTTATATCATCGAGTACTTGTTCAAATGATTTAATTGTAAAGTTTACAGCTTCCTTCATCCTTTCATAATCACCCTTATAATTCCCGTTAACATATACAGTAAGATTGCCATTTGACAATTCCTGCATTACATCAGAAACTTCCTGAATAGGAGTAGAAAATGCTTCCATAGTTCTATTTATACCTGCAATTACATCTTTATATCCCCCATGGAAGTTGTCCTCATTTCCCCTTGTTTTTAAGTCTCCATTAATCGCTGATTTAGCGAGAATATTGCTTTCCTTTATGAGATCTTGTATTACCTCCATCATATTTGTAAATGCTGGTAATGTCTTATCATTTTCAGATCTCTTCCCAACTTTTTGGAACTCTTCCAAACGACTTAAATCTCCTTTGGAAACTCGCATCGCAATATCCTGAACACTTATCAGACGTGTTCTTACAAGGTTTATCTGATCTGCAAAATTCTTAAGGTCACCCTTGTAATCTCCAGTCATTTCTGTTGTATAATCATTTACAGCCAATCTTTTTAAAACAGCAATAGCTTCATTTAATGGCGCATTAATTGAATCTATTAAGCCATTTAATCCATTTATTAGCTTTGCCCAGTCACCACTGAAAATTTTTACGTCTGCTCTCTCATTTAATCTTCCATCGCCTGAAGCAATAACAAGTTCGTTTATCTCCTTATTTACTTCTTTTAGATTGCTTCTTAACTCTTCAATTGCGTTATTAATAAATGCTTTCTTTCCATGAAATTTTTCCAGCTCTGCCTCGAAATTACCTTTTGCGAATTCAGCGACGCAGCCCATTGCTTTCTTATTTATATTAATATGACCTTTGACCATAGAGTTAACGCCTTTTGCCATCGTATTATAAGCTCCGCTAAATTTATCTTCTCTGACCATGATATCAATGTCGCCAGCATCATGTTCCATGGACATATTATTCATCTCGCTAATAAGATTTCCTAATGTTTCAGCAACTTTTTTCATACTTTTTGAAAGAATATCCTTTTCAGACCTTACTTCTATTTCTAGATCAAGGTTTCCTTCTGCAATTTTATTTACATTTTCAGCGCTTTGGCGAATATTGTTTACCATTTTATTAAAATGTTCCACCAGGACGCCTATTTCATCCTTTGAATCTGATTTTATAAATACATCTGTATCTCCAACCGCCAACTTGCTAGTAGACGCAACTAATTCCTTAATTGGTTTACTTATCGTTCTTGAAATAATGAAGCCCAAACCAATAGCAATAATAATACTTACGCCCATAATAATCAAGATTGCTATAATTGATTTCTGAGAACTTTTGTTATTTTTTTCTGATTCATCTTTAGACAAATCATTTTTAATCTTTAATAGATTAACGAATGATGCAGATACATCTCCGGTATACCTGCCTAAATCGTTTCTTGTCAGATCTAAAGCTTTATTAATCTGGTTAGTCGATATGTAATCAATATATTCTCTTCTATATTTGTTATATGAGTCAAGATTTGTTTTAAGTTTTTGAAACTCAATCCTTCCAGATTCGGTTAGGATTAATTCTTCATAGTCATTTAAGCTTTTTTCTATTTTCTTATCATAATCGCTTATTTTACTTAAAAATTCATTAGCTTTTGTATTGTCAGCTGCCATATATAAAAGGCTTATTCTAATTAAATCAAAGTTATTTGAAGCCTCCTGCAAAAATTCAAGCGGCGCTGTGTTATGTTTATAAGATTCCGTATAGGAGTTATCAATTTTATTTAACTGAATAATCCCAACTAAGCCTATAATACCAGTTAGAACAGCGAGAAATAAAAAACCTGAAACAATCCTTTTACTTACATTGATATTATTAAACATATTCATAATACTCATTTTTAACTCTCCAGTCATTTTTATTTGTTAATTTACTCATTTAACTAGATCCTTTGAGCATGAAAGAATCTCTTATAGCTGTTATTGGTAGTAGATACGTGGAGTTTCCTACTTTAAAATTCATTCCTTCAAGAATTGCTAATGTTAATGGGATTATTAAAGAAATAGTTGTACCTTTATCCAGTTCACTGTCAATTGACACAAATCCACCGCCTGATTCGATCTGGTTTACTATATATTTTGCAATAAACATTTTACATCCAATTTTTATATTGCAAAATATATACCTTGATTCATAAGTTGCGAAAAGTTCATCTTTGATAGTAAAAATGCAGACGTATTAACTGCATTTTTACTGTAAAATCTTTTTCGCATCTTATATACAACATCCATGCCTACACCTCTACCAGAATATTCAGCTATAGTGTTTTTGGTTGAAAAGCCAGGCTGGAAAATCAGTGAATAGACCTCCTTTCCAGTTGTATTATTTTCATTCTTTGTATAATGTTTCCAGCAAAGAATCGTTTTGGTTATTATTTATTTGAGTTATCCCCAAATTTCTATAGATATTAAAATATTTATGTATAGGTAGAATGACTAGCGACATTATCAAAACTGCGATTTCATTAAGTTAAAAAGAACCAGGAGTTGTTAAACTATTTATGATTCAGTAATCATGTAATGCGCATAAATTTGCTTAATTGATAAACCAACAGAATTCGTTAGTTTATATAGAAAAATATGATCTTTTTATATGAGTGAATGATTATTAATAATTATTCTGCATTTTTTTATAAAATCCTGCTATTATTACAGTAAACATTAATATGGTAACAATTACTATAAAAGATTAAGCAAATTACGTCAAGGAAAAGTACAAAAAATAAGGTAAATAAAAAATCATCAAGGTTAAAACTATATAAGTTACGAAAAAGATTTTACATTAAAATGCAGTTAATGCGTCTGCATTTTTCTATCAAAGATGAACTTTTCGTAACTATATAAAAAGCAATTAATCTTTTACATTTGCCTATCGCAAAATAACGTTAAAGCGTTCGTTATTTTGCTCCGTCAAATGTAAGATTAATAGATGTAAAATGTTTATTGCAAAATATATAAGAAAAAACATCTAAAAATTGATAATAT
>JAUZPS010000039.1 GCA_030705945.1 Bacillota bacterium | reverse complement strand
GAGTTTTTAATTCCTGTGAAAGCTTTAATAGAGCCAATTCTTTATTCTCTGCTTCTAACATAATATCAATATCTATGCTCTTTGAGTTAAATGTTAATCATACGCCTTTTATATTTTTAAGATATATCATCTCCTTCGAAAATAAATCTTATTCTTCATGTTTTGCGATAAATTAGGGGGTTTCAAAAAATTCCTTGTTCAAGTTTATATGACGAAGACCCATTATATCAAGTTTTTGAAACAACCAGTTGCTAAGTTTTTTTTGATACTACCTTATCAATATTTGAATCTGCATTATATAAAAAAAATAACAGGGCAAAATCTCATTTTGTTAAACAAAATTTTGCCCTGTTATTCATAAATTTAATAAGGCAGTATCAAAAAGAAAACTTGATATAATGAGTTTCCATAAAACTAAACTTCAACAAGGAATCTTTTGAAACGACCTAATAAATTTAGAGGTTGTTTTCAGCCCATTGAGCAGCCTTATGAACCATTTCCTGATGATTCTTATCAACCTTGTCTGAGCCATGAGTCTTGCTGTCTAAGAAGTGAATATCAAAATGACCATCCATACTGTTACCCTTAACTTTATCGAGATTTTCTCCAGCGCCGTAACCACCGCTTCGTTGGCTAACATTAATATCTTCCGGCTCATTATCCACTCCTGCGTGAGGCATACCGGCCATGGATGCGGCAATCTTTATTCCATCAACTGTCACAATGATTGCCCTTCTATCCCAGCTCCATTGTCCTTTATAAATCTTTTTCATTATTTCTGTGTCTTCTTGGGTAAGAGTTTCACAGTCGGCGTGGTTATATCCATATGTTCTTCTTATATTAAAACTCAAGCCGGTCTCAACATCCAATACATTTGCCACTTTACCTAAGGCAAAGATATTTTCCGCCGATCCAAACCACGGAATCAAATATCCGTACCTTTCGTAATCTCCTCTAGACGCAGTTTTAATTGCAGCTTTTTGAGTAGCTATAGAGTTGGTTTTTTCAGAAGTTTTTAAAGTTGAAGGCGAGGTACTCTTTGCAGGCGTGTTGCTTGTTTTCTTCAAAGTTGTCTTTGGAGTTGTTTTAAGTGTTACCTTTGATGATTTTGTTAATGTCGACACTGTCTTAGACTTTGAAGTATTATTAGACGAGCCCTTTGATGTGTTGGTTGTTTTTGCCAAAACCTTTCCTTGTGTTAAACTCTTGCCAGTTATTTTGTCAATAACTGACATAGTTGTGGCGCCAACAATTCCGTCAGCTTCCAGACCATATTTCTTTTGCAGCTTTTTAACTGCGGACTCTGTTAAACTGCCAAAATAACCGGTGAGGTCTGAATTAAAATAACCCGATTTCTTCAGATTATTTTGCAGATTAGTAACAGATGTTCCATTTGAACCTAAACGTAAGTCTGAAGCTGCCGCATATAAGGTTACTGACGTGGCGTAAATACTTAATGTTAACCCAACCACAACACACGACTTTAACAACAACCTTCTCTTTTGCATATTTTGCTCCTCTCCTTGAAGTAAACAAAGATAGCGTTTAATGGCAAATCGCCGTAACACGCTAATTTCTGCCAGCTTCATGCCTACGAGGTTAGTTGACGGGTTAGGTAGAAGAGACACCCTTTCCATTTAAAATGGAATTTACCCCAGAAATTAGTTCCCCCGCTTCCCTTATAAGATTTAGAGAATTCGGCAATATAATTTTAGCGCTATTAGTTTACATAATAAAGTCACAAATGGTGGAGACGGTTATTAACGATTGTTTATGGTTTAATAAAGGTTTTTTCTCAAGAATGAAGGATTTTTATTATTAATATTGAATATACATAATTAGACAAACTAATTTCACTGGTTCCTTTCAATAAAATTGGCTGTTGCGCTATATTTAATCTTACATTTAGCAGAGCAAAATAACGAACGGTTTTACCACATTTTGCAGTATAAAAAATGGATGTAAAATGTTTATTGCAAAATATATAGGTATGGATGAATAATTTGCGCAAAGTAATGAATATATATTGCTAAGGATAGCAAAACTTTAGTCATTCCTTTATAGAACTTCTAATAAGTTTACTAATTTTAGGGCATAATATTTTACACTAATGAAAGGGTGATCCTAATGAAAGCAATAATTATGGCAGGGGGAGAAGGTTCAAGGTTGCGCCCTCTTACATGTGACTTGCCTAAACCTATGGTTAATGTTGCAAATAAACCCATTATGGAACATATCATTAACTTATTGAAATCATATGGTATTACAGAAATAGGTATTACATTAATGTATTTGCCCCAAAGGATAAGGGACTATTTTGGAAATGGTTCAAGTTGGGGGGTTAATCTTCACTACTTTACTGAAGATACTCCATTAGGAACAGCAGGAAGCGTTAAAAATGCCGGTGATTTTCTAAATGAAACTTTTATTGTTATAAGCGGAGATTCCCTTACTAATATTAACTTACAAAAAGCAATAGATTATCATTATTCAAAAAAATCCAGAGCAACCTTAATTTTGACTAAAGTTGAAGTGCCCTTGGAATATGGTGTAGTTATTGCAAATAAGGAAGGACAAATAGAAGGCTTTCTTGAAAAGCCAAGCTGGGGAGAAGTTTTTAGCGATACTGTAAATACAGGAACATATATATTAGAACCTCAGGTTCTTGATTATTTTGATACCGGAAAAAAGTTCGATTTCAGTCAGGATCTATTCCCTCTGATGCTAAAAAAGAAAGATCCAATCTTTGGCTATGTTACATCAGATTATTGGTGCGACATTGGTGATCTCCATGCGTATTTACAAGCGCATTATGATATATTCGAAGGAAAAATAGACTTAAAGCATGATTATACCGAAATCAGAAAGGGAGTCTGGGTTGGCTCAGGAACCCTTATTGAGCCCACCGCGATGATATCTGCGCCCTGTATCATTGGCGACAATTGCCGCATTTCCGATAGCGCGGTAATCGAAGATATGTCAATAATAGGCGATAATAATGTAATTGAAGGTGAAACATCAATTAAGAGAAGCATTATCTGGGATAACAATTATATTGAATACGGATCACAGATAAGAGGCGCAATTATATGCAATAAAGTTAACTTCAAACACTATGTCTCCATATTTGAAAACGCTGTAGTAGGAGACAGATGTATAGTAAATGAGAGAGCAATAATAAAACCTGGAATTAAGATCTGGCCTCAGAAAACCATAGACCCCTTAGCCATCGTTGACAGAAATATGGTTTGGGGTTCAAAACATAATAAAACCATTTTTGGCGAGAACGGCCTTTCAGGCATCATTAATGTTGATATATCACCAGAGTTTGCCGCAAGATTAGGAGCAGCTTATGGGTCAATATACAAAAAAGGATCAAAGGTTGTTGTAAGCTCCACAACCTCGAATTCTGCAAGAATGTTCAAACATGCTTTTGTTTCAGGAATACTTTCTGTCGGTGTTGAGGTTTTCAATCTTAGTAGTTTGCTTACTCCTATCACCCGTCACGCAATTAATTTCCTGTCGGTAGAAGGAGGAATACACGTTAAGCTCAGCAATGACAATCCTAATAAGCTCCGCGTTGACTTTATGGATTCAAAAGGAGCCAGTATAGGGAGGGTAACAGAAAGGAAAATTGAAAACGCCTTTTTCAGAGAAGATTTCAGACGTTGCTCCGGAGAAGAGATAAGCAGACTCAATAATATAACAGATTTTAAAAATTATTATGTACGCTCTATATTAAATGATGTAGATACTGACGCCATAAGAAATTTCCCACAGAAAGTGTGCATAATTTCACCATCGGATTTTGTTATTTCACTTGTTGTTCCCATGCTGCAAGATCTTGGCTGCAAAGTCGCAAGCTTCTCTTCTTCCAGCTTAAACGCCCATGATAAAATTATAGAAGAGATTAATAAAACTAATGCCGATTTTGCAGCATTTATTGACAGTAACGGCGAAACTCTTGCTCTTATTGATAAAAAGGGAAATGTGATAAATGATGACTTGTTTCTTATTCTGACATCGCTTATAATGTTTAAGAACATGGAAAATTCAAAGGTTGTCGTTCCAATAACAGCGCCGTCGGTCATAGAAGTTCTTGCGGAGAAGTATAATGGTAAAGTTTTAAGAACAAAAACCTCTCCTCAGGCAGTTATGGAGCAGATGTTAAACCATAACCTTTTGAAGACGCGTGAAAACATGTATCAGTTTTTACTGAACTTTGACGCATTGGCAGGCCTGATAAAAATTATTGAATACCTGTGTGTAAATAAAATTACCCTTGCCGAAACTATAAGTGAAATACCTGATTTCTTTGTCAGCAAAAAGAAAATATTCTGCCCATGGGAGCTTAAAGGCAAGGTAATGAGAACCTTAATAACAGAAAAACACGGTGAAAAGATTGAGCTTTTGGAGGGCGTCAAGTTTATACTTGATAATGGCTGGGTCCTTGTTCTTCCCGATGCTGATCTGCCGCTTTGCAGAGTATACTCTGAAGGGAACTCATCCCAGACAGCTGAAACACTTTCAGATAAATATCTGGAAAAGATAAAAACAATTTTAAATACCAGATGAACTAAGGAGCAAAATGAGATCCATAACAGTAAGCGACAAGTATGTTAATAAAAAAGTAGAATACGTTATAAAGAGCGAATTTCCAAACATGCCTGTTAACGCAATGTATAAAGCATTTAGAAAAAAAGACATAAAAGTAAACGGAGTAAGGGTTAAAGAAGGTTATCCCGTTTATCCCGGATATAAAATTGAAGTATACATTTCTGACAATATTCTTGACGGAGCCCCTCAAGAAATTAAAACAGAGCTTAATAAAGGCTTTACAGTGGTCTTTGAAGATAATAATCTTTTAATTGTCAACAAAGAACAAGGAATACCGGTTCACCCCGACCGTGAGCAGCAAAACAACACACTGATTGATAATATCAAGAACTATCTTGAACTTACAGGTCAATATGAACCAAAAAATAAAGCGTCATTTACGCCCTCCCTCTGTCACCGACTTGACAGAAATACTGGAGGTCTTGTTATAATAGCCAAAAATGAAGAAACATTAAAAACAGTTCTTGAAAAAATAAAAAACAAAGAGATTAAAAAATATTATCAATGCCTTGTTCAAGGCCATTTAGAAAAAAAGTCAGACACTCTAAAAGCATATCTTGAAAAGGATGAAAAAAAGAGTCGTGTTTTCATTCGCGAGCAAAAGTCAAAAAACTCGTTGGAAGTTATTACAAAATATAAGGTGCTTGCCTATGAGGCTGATTACACAAAACTTGAAGTTGAGTTAGTTACAGGTCGGACTCATCAGATAAGAGCTCATTTTGCGCATATCGGTCATCCGGTAGTTGGAGACGGAAAATACGGAACTAATCAATTCAATAGAGCAATGGGAGTGAAATTTCAAGCATTATGGGCATATAAACTCCATTTTGACTTTGTTGGCATAAGTAATCTTAACTATATCAAAGGTAGGGTATTCCAAGTAGAACCTGAATTTAAACTAAATCGCTCTAAATAAGCTTAAGAACATAAAACCAGCCCAGATATACTCTATCTGGGCTGGTTTTTGAGTTATTTGCTCAACTCAAAGAAAACTTATTTCCCAATAAATTGTTGAACCAGTATCTTACCATAGGTTGGGCTGCTGACTATTCCTAAACCCGTATAGTTGAAATTAGCATTTAAAATATTTGCTTTATGGCCGGGTGAATTCATCCATGCATTAAAAGCTCCTTCAATAGTAGAATTTCCAGCTATATTTTCTCCAGCATAATTAAATGTTATTCCAAACTGTCTCATCATATCAAAGGGCGAACCATAAGTCGGCGAGTCATGGGAGAAATAATTCTTATCAACCATATCCTGAGCTTTAAGTCTCGCTACCTTTACCAATGCCATATCAAACTTAAGCGGACCAACGCCTGCATCCGCTCTTGCTTTATTAACAAGGCTTAATAACGCTTCTTCCTCTTGCGTTGTCCCCGAAGTTGCAGGCGCAGTCGTTACTGGAGAAGGAACTATCGATGACTTTTGAGTTGGAACAATCACTGATGGAGCCGGAGTCGGAACAAATATTGACGGCTTTGGAGTATACACAGGAGCTTTTGAAGGCGCTGCGGTTGATGAAGTTCCCGAGCCGCCAGCTGGTGTGAGGTAATTGCTTAAAACTGCCCCGACACAGCCCTTTTGAGGTTCATAAACAGCATACCAATTTCCTATTTTACCAAAAATCTTTACTGTTTGACCTTTCTTAAGTACACATACAATCGGGAAGCTCGTTGAAGCTCCTTGACGCACATTTAACGAGTCAGGAACAACAGTAGCATTTACAAAGTTAACCTTTTGTAAGGCTACACTTGTGTTTGTCTGAGCGCTCGCTCCTGTAAATCCAATCATACATGAGCAAATTACAGAAAACACAAGCGCAAAAATTATCTTTCTCTTCATATAATCCCTCCAGTTTGTCTAATGTTCTTGTTTACATCCCAAAATGGAATCATACAAACAAACATATTTGATAATAGTATTAACAAATTTGTCGGAATTATTTATATATATAAATTACTTCTTGATAGATAACCAAATACAAAATTATATAACATTTTGCGTTGAAAAGCCCTGTTTGGGCTGTTCAACGCAATTAGTATAAAACTAACTTTACATTTGGTCATCTGTAATGATTTTAGTAGCTAAAACTTACCATAAGAATGTATATTTAAGAATGTATATTTGATATTAGTACGCCTTTCCCCAATAAACCATATGTTTCGCTGGCTTTCCGCAGCACATGCACTTATCTGACAAGCTTTCCTGCTCGAACGGCATGCAGCGGGCAGTAGCTGAAGTCTTTTCCTTCACAGCGTCTTCACATGCTCTATCACCGCACCACATTGCTTTAACAAAACCAGGTGTTTCCTGTACTATTTTTTCAAACTCTTCTATAGTTGTTGCAACATATGTCTTTTTGTCTCTCAGCTCTTTAGCCTTGTCAAACAGCGCTTGCTGTACTGCATCAAGGAGTTCTGCAAGCTTAGTTTCCAGCTCATCAATTGATACAAAAGTTTTTTCCCTTGTATCTCTTCTTACAAGCACCACCTGATTTTTTTCAATATCTTTAGGTCCTATTTCAAGTCTTACCGGAACACCTTTCATTTCATATTCACTGAATTTCCAGCCAGGCATTTTATCACTGTCATCAAGAATAACTCTGAACTTCTTAGCAAGTCTGTCCCTAAGCTCCCTCGCTTTTTCAAGAACCCCTTCTTTATGCATAGAAATTGGCAAAATAGCCAGCTGTGTAGGCGCTATCTTAGGCGGAAGAACAAGTCCGTTGTCATCGCCATGCACCATTATAATAGCCCCAATAAGACGTGTAGTCACACCCCATGAAGTTTGGTGAACATACTGAAGTTGATTGTTTTTATCTGTATATTGAATGCCAAAAGCTTGGGCAAAGCCATCTCCAAAATTATGTGATGTGCCTGACTGCAAAGCTTTACCGTCGTGCATGAGGCTTTCAATTGTATATGTAGCCTTAGCTCCGGCAAACTTCTCTTTGTCCGTTTTTCTGCCCTTTACTACCGGTATTGCAAGGACCTTTTCACAGAAGTCAGCATATACATTGAGCATGCGTATAGTCTCTTCCTGCGCTTCCTCTGCAGTTGCGTGAGCTGTATGACCCTCTTGCCACAAAAACTCAAGAGTTCTCAAAAAAGGACGCGTTGTCTTTTCCCAGCGAACAACAGAGCACCATTGATTATATAATTTGGGTAAGTCTCTATATGATTGGACAATATTTGCATAGTGTTCACAGAACAATGTCTCTGAGGTAGGTCTAACACATAACCTTTCAGTTAATTTTTCATCACCACCATGGGTAACCCATGCCACCTCAGGAGCAAATCCCTCAACATGTTCTTTTTCCTTAAGTAAAAGACTTTCAGGAATAAACATAGGCATGTAAACATTCTCGTGTCCAGTTTCCTTAAACCTTGTATTCAATTCTTTCTGAATATTCTCCCATATTGCATACCCGTATGGCCTAATGATCATGCATCCTCTTACGCTGGCGTAATCAACCAAATCAGCCTTTCTTATAATATCGGTATACCATTGAGCAAAATCCTCATCCATAGACGTTATGGCTTCAACCAGTTTCTTTTCTTGCGCCATCAATAACACTCCTTATTATATTAATATTAATGTAAAAGATTTTAATTTTAATTAAGAAAATAAAAAAACTCTGTCCTACATAAGGGACGGAGTATTTTCCGCGGTACCACCCAAATTGGTAAAAACCCGGCTTAATAGGCTTCTAACGCAGCCCAAACGATAACTTCAACAGCTATATCTCCAGGATGGGAAGAAATTTAGGGGTTGGGGATCTCTCAGCTTATGATTTACAGCTTTAAAAGCTAATGAATGATTGAAAAATTACTTCAGATTCTGAGCGGGTGTTCACGAGTTAAGTGAACACGTAAGCGAAGATTTTATCGGAAGTTATTTTTTCAACATTCCTAAATCAAAATATCCCTTCTCTTTAAACCGTACCTTTCGTAGTCCCTTCATCGATTTATTACATTATCATTTTAAATATATTATACCTTTTGTCGCATGTCAAGACACTTGACTATTAAATTGTATTGTTATAAGATTTATGAGATTAATTTTAATATTGAGGTATATCTATGAGAGTAGCTATAGGTCAGGATAGTCACAGGTTTGATTTTGACGATAAAGAAAAAAAACTTATATTAGGAGGGATCGTTTTTGAAAACGAACCCCCACTTCAAGGTAACAGCGACGCTGATGTTATTTTACATTCTATAACTAACGCAATTTCTGGAATAACCTGCGTCAATATACTAGGTAAAATAAGTGATGACCTTTGTCTAAAACATGGAATAAAAGATAGTTCAGTCTATCTCAAAGAAGCTCTTAAATATCTTGTTGATGAAAAAATTATTCACCTTTCCATCTCTATTGAATGCCAAAGGCCAAAGATAACTCCAAAGATACCACAAATCAGAAAAAACTTATCAACCCTTTTGAATATTTCTGAACAAAGTATTGGAATTACCGCTACTACAGGAGAAGGTTTGACTCAATTCGGTCAAGGTCTTGGAATACAGGTATTTAGTTGTATAACAACTGCTTAAATATCGCAGCGCTCTATAATATAATCCAAACCTCTTCCGACAACATTTTTCAATTCCAAACCTAAATGCTTTGCCATCGCCGGACCTTTATCCACAATATTTATTTTTGGAAATAATTATAATGTTTTTTATACCTTTACCATCTGCCACTCTTTTACAACCTTCCACGTTAGGTTTTCACCCGTCTTAGCTTCTGAAGAGAACTTTTTCTTTGCTGAACATGTAAACTGCTGCGCCAAGGGCAATCATTACGTGTATTGCTGAAGAAACAAACGCTATTATCAAATAGAAATAGTTAATTGAGCCACCCAATACTATTTTAAAGGCAGAAATCGTATTAATAATAGGAATAAAGAAATAGTACATAGGTATGTCACTTGGCTGAGTGAAAAAATTAGCGTAAGCAGGCACCATAGCTGCAATCATTAAAAAAGACAAATATACTTGAGCTTCCTTAAAAGATCTTGCATAGGTGCTTAATGCTACCTGAATTCCCGCAAACGTCATTCCAAGAGCAATTGCCAGCAAAATTGAAATTAGAAGAGCGGGAAGAGGAATAAAGAATCCGGTTAAATGCTGTCCTGTTCCCATATTCAGAGAACTCGGCTTTAAAATATAACCTATAATCAAGCCAACAACCGAAGCTATAACAGTTATAAAAGAAAACAAGGTCACTGTAAAATATTTTCCCAAAAGAATCGAAACCCTCCCTGGCTTTGTTGTAAGAAGGGGTTCTAAAGTGTTCCTTTCTTTTTCTCCTGCCATGAGATCAGTGGCAGCCGGAACTCCGCCAACAGTCATGAGAATTACAATAATAATAGGTAAAAACATGGCAAGCATGCTTGTGCTGGTCTTTGTCTCATCAGCTACATTAATTTCCTTAGTCCTGGCTGGTTCTAAAAATTCTTCACTTTTTCCTAATTGATTCATTCTTTCCTTAAGTATCTTTTTATTGAATTTAGAAATTGCATCATTAACAATCCATATACTTCCCTCCGACTTAGTTCTGGACTTATCATAAGAGATACTTATATCAAAAGGCTTTCCAGAATCAATCTTTGATTTAAAATCCTTATCAATGTCAAGAATTAGCCTTACCTTATCCTGTTTCAAAGCTTCAGAGGCATTAGGCGTATCTATAAGCCGGATGCTTTTATTGTCTGCAATAATGTCATTTAGCACAAGATTCTTTATATCTGGCGCATTTGACTTATCACTTAAAGCGACTGTTACATTCTCATTTATATCTTTTTGAAGTTTTTCCATCCCACCGCCTACAAAACTATTTAGAAGCGGAATGATTACCATCGGTACAACAATGCTTATAAGGAGTGTTCTCTTATCTCTGCTGATATCCTTTACTTCCTTTTTAAATACAGTCCATATATGCTTAAACTTCATATTTACCACCTACCAATCGGATAAATATTTCTTCAAAGCTTTCATTATCATATTTTCTCTTAAATTCCGCGATACTTCCAATATCTATAAGCTTTCCTTTATGTATAACGCCTACTCTGTCACAAAGCTTCTCAACCTCGCTCATCGTATGACTTGAAAATAAAATAGTCTTGCCTTTTTTCTTGCATTCAAGTATAAAATCATGAACATTTCTTGCAGCGCTCACATCAAGCCCAGAAGTGGGTTCATCAAAAAACATTACTTCAGGGTCATGCGCAATAGCCCTTGCAAAAGCAACCTTCTGTTTCATTCCTTTAGACAGCTTTGAAGCCTTTTTGTTGATATACCCTTCCATTTCAAAGGCTTTCGCCAATTCTTCGATACGTCTCTTGATAGTATTTTTATCCATATCGTTAAGTTCACCGAAATATGAAATATTCTCATACACTGTAAGCCTGTCATATAGTCCCGTTTCTCCTCCAAAAAGTATTCCGATGCAGAATCTTGCAGCTTGAGGATCTTTATTTATATTGATACCATTTATATATGCAGCGCCTGATGTTGGCTTTAACATTGTAGCTAGCATTCTCAATGTTGTTGTTTTTCCCGCTCCGTTTTCGCCAAGAAGGCCGAAAACTTCTCCTTTTTTTATTTCAAAACTTATGCTGTCAACAGCTTTAGACTTTCCAAATTCCTTTGTTAGCTTATCAACATTTACCATGAGACTCCTCCTACTCTTTTTGTATTTTTTTATTTCCTTCTTGTATTCTTTCTTTATTATTTTAATATTCTTTCGTATTCGATTATGCTTTTGTGTTTTCCCATATAGCCTCAGCAAAAGCCAAGTCTTCTCTTGTGGTAATCTTTATATTAAAGTAGCTTCCCATTATCAATTTCATCCTATACCCCATCCTCTCAACAAGAACAGCGTCATCAGTCCCAATAAACCCCTCCTCCAATGCTTTTTTATGAGCATTGTAAATAAGCTCATACTTAAACGCTTGCGGAGTCTGTATCGCCCATAGTGTTCTTCTATCAGGAGTATCCTTAACGAAGGCCTCTTCGTCGGTAATTTTGATAGTATCTTTTACAGGAACAGCTACACCCGTTGACCCATATTCTCGAGCAGCATTTATACTATTTTTTAAAATTTCCTCATCAACAAACGGACGGGCCCCATCATGTATAAGCGCAATGCCTGTATTTTCATTCAATTCGCATAATCCGTTAAAAACACTGTTTTGCCTTTCTTTGCCTCCGGCAACGATTTTCCCAACCTTATCGAAGCCATATCTGTCAATTATATGTTGCTTACAGAAAAAGATATCACTACTGTTTGTTACTAGTATTATCTCATTAATAAGTTCGCAATCCTGAAATACCTGCAACGTCCTTGCAAGAACCGGCTCACCGCAAATCTCTAGGTACATTTTATTTTTATCCATTTTCATTCTAGTTCCGCTTCCCGCTGCGACAATTACAGCGCTGACAAACGATTCATCTCTACTCATTGTTGATCTCCTAGATTTCTTAATTTAAAAAGCTAATTGCAAATATTGTAGACGTAATTGATCTTGTATATAACACATGCATAGTTTATGAAACGACCAGTTATTTCTTTGACAACATTCCGTTTATAACAAAGTCTTTCAATTAAATTCTAAACATATCCATATTTTAAAATTATATCATAACTATATATTTTGCAATAAACATTTTACATCCATTTTTTATATTGCAAAATATACAGTTAAGGTAGTATCGAAAAATAAACTGGTCAACTGGGAGTTTCAAAAACTTGATATAATGGGTTTTCATCATACAAAACTTGAACAAGGATTTTTTTGAAACTCCCTAAATAATTATCAAATACTTTACCATTTTCTCCAATCAAATACATATCAAATTAATAATTTTAATGTAAAAAACTGCGCAAAAATTTTTGCTATTTTTTTAACAATCTTGCCTCAACAATTTTAATTATGGTATTTACTACATTTAATTTTATGTTATAATGGTTATGAGTTTGTCGAATGTATAATGTATAATGTATACACAATACTCACTATTAAATAAATAATCTATTAAGTAAATGGGGGAAATTTAAAATGGCAAAGGTCATGAAAACAATGGATGGTAATGCCGCTGCCGCTCATGTAGCCTATGCGTTTACAGAGGTTGCGGGTATATATCCAATAACGCCATCATCTACAATGGCAGAAAATGTTGACCAATGGTCAGCTCATGGTAGAAAAAACTTATTCGGTCAGTTAGTTAAGGTAGCCGAATTACAATCAGAAGCAGGAGCAGCAGGCACAGTACACGGTTCCCTTGCTGCAGGAGCTTTAACTACTACTTTTACAGCATCTCAAGGTCTTCTTCTCATGATTCCAAACATGTACAAAATAGCTGGTGAATTGCTTCCCGGCGTTTTCCATGTAAGCGCCCGCGCTCTCGCTAGCCACGCTCTTTCAATATTCGGTGACCATTCAGACGTTATGGCTTGTCGTCAAACAGGTTTTGCTATGTTATGCGCAAGCAACGTTCAAGAAATAATGGATTTGGCTGCAGTTGCTCACTTAAGCGCTATTAAGGGTAGAGTTCCATTCCTTCACTTCTTCGATGGCTTCAGATCATCTGCTGAAGTTCAGAAAATAGAAGTACTTGATTATGCAGATTTAGCAAAAATAGTTGATATGGACGCTATAAAGGAATTCAGAAAGAGATCATTAAATCCTGAACATCCTGTTTTAAAAGGAACAGCTCAGAACCCCGATATATTCTTCCAAGCTCGTGAAGCTTGCAATTCTTACTATAATGCAGTTCCAGAAATCGTAGAAAATTATATGAAGGAAATCAACAAGCTTACTGGAAGAAACTATGGCTTATTCAATTACTACGGAGCTCCAGACGCGGACAGAGTAATAGTCGCTATGGGTTCAATATGTGATGCTGCTGAAGAAGCTATCGATTACTTAACTGCTAAAGGAGAAAAAGTTGGTATATTAAAAATACGTCTTTTCAGACCTTTCTCCATTAAACATTTTATTTCTGCAATGCCTGCATCTGTTAAGAAAATTGCTGTACTTGACAGAACAAAAGAACCTGGAGCTCTTGGAGAACCATTATATCAGGATATAGCTACAGTATATTATGATGCTGCTGTAAGACCTCTTATCGTTTGTGGACGTTATGGTCTTGGTTCTAAGGATACTACTCCAGCTCAGGTTATAGCTGTATATGACAACCTAAAAGCAAATGCTCCTAAGAATCATTTTACAGTTGGTATAGTTGATGATGTTACAAACTTATCACTTCCAGTAGACGAAGAAGTTGATACAACCGGTGAAGGAACAATCAGTTGTAAATTCTGGGGCTTGGGCTCTGACGGAACTGTTGGCGCTAACAAGAATTCCATTAAAATAATTGGTGACCACACTGATATGTATGCTCAAGCATACTTCTCATACGACTCTAAGAAATCAGGCGGTATAACGGTATCTCACTTAAGATTTGGTAAGAAGCCAATCAGATCAACATATCTTGTTAAAAAAGCAGACTTCCTTGCTTGCCACAATCCTTCATATGTTGATAAGTATGATATGGTTTCAGACATTAAGCCAAACGGAACCTTCCTCTTAAACTGCTCATGGTCAGCTGAAGAATTAGATAAAAATCTTCCTGGCAAAATGAAGAGAATCCTTGCTAAAAACAACATTAACGTATATACAATTGACGCTGTTAGCATAGCTAAAGAAATTGGTCTTGGAAACAGAATCAATATGATAATGCAAGCTGCTTTCTTTAAGCTCGCAAATGTTATGCCAATTGATGAAGCTGTTAAATACATGAAACAAGCTATTATAACTTCTTATGGCAAAAAAGGCGATAAGATAATCAACATGAATAACATGGCTGTTGATAAAGGTATTGACGCGCTGAACAAAATAAATGTTCCTGCTTCATGGGCAAATGCGGCTGATGAACCTGTAGTTGAAAAAGATGTGCCTGCATTTATCAAAAATATACTTGATCCTATTAGCAGACAGGAAGGCGATAAACTCCCAGTCAGCACATTTGTTGGTGCTGAAGATGGAACATTCCCACAAGGATCATCCAAATTTGAAAAAAGAGGTATTGCTATAGATGTTCCTGAATGGCAAGCTGACAAGTGTATACAATGTAACCAATGTTCATATGTATGCCCTCACGCTGCTATCAGACCTTTCCTCTTTACTGAAGAAGAAACTGCTAAAGCTCCTGCAACCTTAACAACAAAGAAAGCTATCGGTAAAGGATTTGAAAACTACAACTTCAAGATTCAAGTTTCAACTCTTGACTGTACTGGTTGCGGTAACTGCGCTCAGGTTTGTCCTTCAAAAGAAAAAGCCCTTATCATGAAATCAATACAAACTCAAACAGCTGAAATTGAAAACTGGGATTATGCAATTAAGTTATCTGTAAAAGAAAATCCCGCAAATCCAGAAACAGTTAAAGGAAGTCAGTTCCAACAACCTCTCCTCGAATTCTCAGGAGCTTGCGGAGGTTGTGGAGAAACTCCTTACGCTAAACTTATTACTCAATTATTCGGTGATAGAATGATGATTGCTAATGCTACAGGTTGTTCATCAATCTGGGGTGGCAGTGCTCCATCAACACCATATACGACAAATGAAAAAGGTCACGGTCCTGCTTGGGGTAACTCATTGTTTGAGGATAATGCTGAGTATGGCTATGGTATGGCTCTTGCAGTAAAACAAATCAGAGCTAAACTTACTGACCTTGCTACAGAAGGTTTAAATTCAGGTATCTCTGAAGAAATTAAAGCAGCATTAAAAGATTGGTTAGATAACAAAGATAATGCAAAGGGTTCTAAAAAAGCAACCTTAACATTATTACCATTGCTCGAAGCATATAAGGGTTCTGAAGCAAAGGCAATTGTTGATGAAATACTTGAAAAGAAAGAATTCCTCATCAAGAAATCACAGTGGATATTCGGTGGAGACGGTTGGGCATACGACATCGGTTTCGGTGGTGTTGACCATGTTCTAGCTTCTGGTGAAGATGTAAACATATTAGTTCTTGATACAGAAGTTTACTCAAATACTGGCGGTCAGTCCTCAAAATCAACTCCTACTGGAGCAATAGCTCAGTTTGCTGCTTCAGGTAAGGTTACTAAGAAGAAAGACTTAGCTGCAATGGCAATGTCATATGGATATGTATATGTTGCAATGGTTGCTATGGGAGCTAATCAGAATCAATTAATTAAAGCGTTAACTGAAGCTGAAAGCTACCCAGGACCATCACTCGTTATTGCATACGCTCCATGTATCAACCATGGATTGAAGCTCGGTATGGGATGTACTCAATTAGAATCAAAATTAGCTGTAGAAGCTGGTTACTGGTTCCTCTACAGATACAATCCATTATTGAAACTTGAAGGAAAGAATCCTTTCATACTTGATTCAAAGAAACCTTCAGCTTCATTCAAAGACTTCATCTTGAGCGAAGTTCGTTACTCTTCACTTACAAGACTCTTCCCTGAAAAGGCAGAAGAACTCTTTGGCATGGCAGAAAAGAATGCTGTCGAAAAGTATGAGCAGCTTGAAAAAATGGCAAAAGGTGAATAATTCACTTTAAAAAAGGCCCGGTTAATTATTAAATTAACCGGGCCTTTTATTTTTCTTCTCTGTCAAACGTAAAATTAATAGATATAAAATTTTCTAATTTTTCTAGCTATCAGTAAAGCTTAAAGTCTTACACATTAAATCTTTTCCTGCAATTGAATTATTAAATATCCTTTTCGCATTATCAAGGTACTCTTCCGGATCCTTTATTGATGGACTAAAATGAGTCAGCCACATTTCTTTAACATTTCCATCAGTTGCAAGTTTAGCAGCTTCGGAAAATAACATATGTTTTTTCTCTATTGCTTTCTCCAATTTCTCATCTTCCCCATACATTCCCTCACAAATAAAAACATCTGAATCTCTTATAAAATCAGCCATTCCCAATGTTGGTCGCGTATCTGTGCAAATACTTACCTTTAGCCCCTTTCTTTCCTCTCCTAAAACCATTTCCGGCAGAAATGTCCTTCCGTCGTCTTTTATTATCTCACCTCTTTGCAACATACTCCAAAACCGCTGGGGAATTCCTTCTTTTTTAGCCCGCTCCGGGTCAAATTTACCTTGTCTCTTTATATTGAAACTATATGAAAAGCAAGGTATATTATGATCTACTGAAAGGTATTCTACTATTACACCATTTTGTAAAATTTCGCAGCCTTTATTATTTTCAATCTCTATTAACTCTATGCCAAATGGTAATTGCGGCGAAATCACCGTAAGACACTCAACAAGGTTCTTTAGCCCTTTTGGTCCTATAATAACCAAATTTTCCTCTCGTCCAGAATTACCTATAGTAAGCAATAAACCTGGTAACCCAGACACATGATCTGCATGATAATGTGTCAGGCATATGGCTTCTATCTCCTTAAATCCCCACTCTGCCTTTCTCATTATTATTTGAGTGCCTTCACCACAATCAGTTAAAATCATTTTCCCATTATATCTAAGTAAAACTGAGGAAAGCCATCTTTCGGGTAATGGCATCATGCCTCCTGTACCAAGTAGACATATATCAAGCATTCTAATCTCCTTTACTATATTAAAATCAATTAATCTTTCACATTTAGGCAGTATCAAAAAAAACTTAGCAACTGGTCGTTTCAAAAACTTGATATAATGAGTTTTCATCATATAAAACTTGAACAAGGAATTTTTTGAAACACCCTAATTACATTTACTCATTGAGCCTAAAAGTCAAAATGGGCTTTTCCTGATAGTATTAAACTAATTTTACATTTGATTATATATACATATGTCAAT
>JAUZPS010000389.1 GCA_030705945.1 Bacillota bacterium | reverse complement strand
TATGTAGTTATTTGAAACAAGTGTTATGGTGTTTTTTTTGATACTGCTTAAGGTAAGAAACGGAACCGTAAAGAGAGGGGATTTTTTAAATAATATGGATAATGAAATGATGAAATTCATAAAGAATGACAGGTTTGCAAATTATGTCGGTATAAAGCTCATTAAAGTAGAACCTGGTTATGCTGTTACAGAAATGGAAATTAACGATAATCACTTAAACGGGGTAAATATTGTTCAAGGTGGAGCGATTTTCACTTTAGCGGATTATGCTTTTGCTGCGGCATCCAACTCAAAAGGAGTTGTTACATTGGGTATCAACGCGAACATCTCATATTTCAAATCACCAAAGGGTAGGAAGCTCACTGCGGAAGCTACTAAAGTATCCGAGAGCAAAAAACTATGCGGGTACAATGTAGATGTTTTGGATGAAAACAAGGATCTGATTGCAAGGTTTACGTCAACTGGATATATAAAGGGTTAGTGGGAATTGGGAAAAAGTATGCTAAGATCGTTTGCCGCGCAATGAATAAAACTTGCTTTACATTTCGCTATCTATAAGAAAATAAGAGAGATATAGCAAAACTTTATTAGAATTTTAATATTGTTTTGCTTTATTTTTCTGAATGAAACATTTTAAAAAATGTTTTGATTTCCATTTTAAAACATTATATAGTGATTATATACAAATTGTTAATGTTTTGCTAAGGAAGGAAAACAAATTATGAATTTGAATGTTGAAAAAATTCCATGCCATAGAATCGCTTACATAAGGCAAGTTGGTCCTTATGGTACTGGCAATGCGCAAACGATGGAAAAATTAAAAAACTGGTCTAAGAAAACAGTTCAGCGGTATAGGATAAATATTTAAAGTAAATGTGATCTATAAAATCTTTACCTTTTCGTAACTTTTATCCTTTAAAATAGTTATATCATATTTATGAAGACTGTTTTAGCCGTAACCCTTAAAAAGGTAGTATATAAAAAGCACTATTAATCTTACATTTGACGGAGCAAAATAACGAACGCTTTAACGTTATTTTGTGATAGGCAAATGTAAAAGATTAATTGCTTTTTATATAGGTGAGCAGCGCATTAAAATTTATGCTTCATTAATTACAAGGTAAAGTATGGATAGGTCGCGCCCAACGGATTGTTCGAACACGAATGAGATTATGACCGAAAGGTCTTGGAGAATTGGAGTTGAAGGATAAATGAAGATTCGTATCATACTGGTGGCATTTATTATAGTAATTTCACTTTCAGGATGTTTTCAGGAGAATCCTAAAGCTACTCAAAATGTTTCTGCAATCAGCGCTGGAAATGTTGCAAAGGAAACTGCGATTGTTAAAAGTACTCAGGAAGCTTTTCCCCTTGACAAGCTAAAGGAAAGTGACATTGAATGGATAACAAAAAAAGGAGGATTACCTTCTGATAAGAAGTGGGTAGCTCTATACCCTGAGAAGGATGAAGAAAAAATAGTTAAAATCATCAATCTTATAAAGTCATGTTCTGAAATAAATAAATCAACTAAAGATGATTTGGATTATCTTAATACAAGACATGGTTATCCGGTTGATATAGTATTCAGGATGAAGGATGGGAGCCAGTTCTCTTTAATGTCAGCTATGAAGTTAACTACGAAGAAGGGAAGTAATGGGACGGAAACAACTGGAACCACATTCAAGGACCATTTTCTTTTAGCATATGAAAAGGGCAATTCAAAAGAATATTATACAATATATTCGAATGCTGCCACAGCATATGTTCTTGATCCATCTAATCCTGACTTCCCAAGAGTAGATATTTACACAATAACCCCAAAGGATTTTAAATATGGCGACAGAATTTCGGTTTCAGGCGGCGGTTGTACGGAAAAGGAAGTAAATATTATCCTTTCTAATGATAATAATGCTAAGAAGGAAGAGTATGTCATCGGAAAAGTGAAGCCTGTTTATGGAGAGTGGCATTGGGAGGGCATTATTCGCAATAACATTAAAACCTATGACGGCAAAGATATACACTTTAAAAACAAAAAATACTATATAGGTATCCAATTGGGTGAAAGTAGACGAGAAAGCGGAATCCCTATTGTATTTCCAGAATCGGATGCGGCAAGCCGAGACTCAAATGTTTCGAAAACTATAGAGCCTCAAGTAGTGAACAACTTAAAAAGTATTGAAATTATAAATATGAACAGCGAGAGCAATTCAAAAGTTGATTTAGAACTTCCAGAAAACTGGTATGCAAATGAATATATCTATGATATAGCTCCTGAATTTCAATTTAACGCAGAGAAAAATAAGAAAATTAAAAAGACCGTCAGTTTCAATGTTTATAATGGTAAATATGTGAATAAATTCAACTTATATGGCGATAAGGGACTTGCGGGGATATTTGAAATGCTTGGCCGTTCCAGAGAAGAGCCTAAAAGGGTAAGCTTTCCAAACCACTCAATGGTAAAGTCTAAAGTGTTTTCAGGAAAGACAATATTGGGTCAGGGAGAGATATTTATACTTGACTGCGACCTTCCAAGGGAATTGCGAGCTGATAAAAATACTACTTATGATGTGGTCTATGCATGGATTCCAATTGAGAATGAAGATTTGGGGTATAATTTGGCTGTAAGTGTGCCATTAGGTGAAAAAGACGATGACTATATTAAAATGGTAAAGAAAATGTTGGAGGCGAAGTAAATAGGAGTGGAAAATTAAATGTCGAGGTGTATCTATATTGAAGAGACTTATTATAATTTTAATTACATTGATTATACTCTTAATTTCTGGCAGTGTTTTGTATTCACAAGTTTTAAAGAGGCCTCTGCATCAAAGTGTTTTTAAACAAGACGTTTCATATATTCAGATTTATGGGACTGCCGGAACAAAAAAGATAGATGATGAAGTAACAAAAAATAATATCATAAAATGGTTTAACCAAGCGGTTGATATAAGAATTAATAATGATTTGGCAGGAACTACGCCAGAATTGGGTATAATTATCAATCTCAAATCAGGCAAGAGGATTGCAATTTTGAATTCGGGAGCTGATTTTGAAATTCAGAGAAATGACGTAATGCCTGAAAGTATCTCTTATTGGGCTAAACAACAGGATTTGAAGGCGTACCTTGGGAAGTTGGCTGCAAAGTCGGGTGGATAGTTGTAAAGCGAATCAAAGAAAAATAGTATGAGAGATGACAACGAATGAAAATACAAAAGCAGGATTAAAATATGGAATTTATAAAATTGAAAAGTTAAAGCATTTACCCCTATTCAGTTCGTCAAGTCCTCCTGTAGTTCCAAATAAATATTCTGAAGAGTGAATTTCACTATCTGCAAGAATAATAAAAATAATTGAACTTCAGTATATGCGTTAATTAATATTTGGAGAAATAATTATGGGATTAGAAAATATAAACCAATATATAAGAAGTGTTGAATTGAAAAAAGAAAAGATTTTATCTTTTTCCAAGTACCCCTTTTGTCTTCCTGCAATTAAAAATCTGCATGAACTTAAATTGCATCCCAAAGTTACCTTTATTGTAGGTGAAAATGGAACTGGAAAGTCAACGATTCTGGAAGCCATAGCAGTAGCATATGGTTTTAATCCAGAAGGAGGAACAAAGAATTTTAACTTCTCTTCAATGAGTACACATTCGGATTTGTTTGATTATATCAAAATTACAAAGGGAGTTAAGAAACCGAGGGATGGATTTTTTCTAAGGGCAGAAAGCTTATATAACGTGGCTTCCAATATTGACGAACTTGATAAGGAAGTTGGGGGCCCTAAAGTTATTGAATCATATGGGGGACGTTCACTGCATGAACAGTCTCATGGGGAGTCATTCCTTGCAATTTTTTTAAATAGATTTTCTGGTAAGGGTGTCTATATTTTAGACGAACCGGAGGCGGCTCTATCGCCGTCGAGGCAGATGACAATGATTTCGAGAATGCATGAGTTGGTTGGGAAGGAATCTCAGTTTATTATCGCAACCCATTCTCCAATTATAATGGCATATCCTGATTCTTTGATATATGAAATTAAAGAGGATATAAGGACCGTAAAATATGAAGAAACTGAGCATTATCAAATTATGCGAATGTTTATTAATAATCCGCAAAAGATGTTGGATTTTCTAATGACAACGGATAAAGGGTGAATGTATGAGCAGGAAGACTTTAATATGGTGACAACAATCATAACATAAACAATTACCCCATATCATAATAATCAATATGGGGGGAGTACAAATGGTCGTAATTCAATTAAAAGCAAAGTTTGTTGGAATTTCAGTTGCTATATTACTTTTAGGCTCTTTGGGATTTAACATATATAATCATCAAAAGAGCGCTAATATTGAAAGCAGATACGAGACAATGAGCTGCTTGGTTAATCAGCTTGGAAAGAGCAGCATGATTTCTTTTTTGGTTTCTGAGCAAGCAGATATTGAAATTTTTGATATATCAAGGGGAGAAGTAATTAAGAGATCAAAGTTTAATTCTAATATTCAAAATGAAGTCGAAAAATATCTAAATGCAATTACAGGAATGTATACAAAAGTAAAAGCTTTTCCAGAAAAGGGTTATATTATAAAGATACCTTTGAACGCAGGAGTTAAGACAAAGAATTATTGGTTAAATAACTATGGTATCGATTCTGTGAATGAAGTTTTTATTATCTTTCCAGAACAGGGAGCGCAGTATTTATTGATATTAGACGCAAAGAAAAGACCGTTGTTTTTCAACTTTGAGGACACGACGGATGAATTACTTAAAACAATAGACTTTAATGTTAATGACGCTAATACAAAAAATATTCAATCTGAAACGGGACATTAATCTGAAATAAAAATGATTGAGAAATTATTTCCGATTCTGAGCGGGTGTTCACGAGTTAAGTGAACACGTAAGCCAAGATTTTATCGGAAGTTATTTTTTCAACATTCCTAAGTATTATAATGAGCAGAAACGATAAAGGGTG
>JAUZPS010000388.1 GCA_030705945.1 Bacillota bacterium | reverse complement strand
GACTTCATATACTTACTCCTTTGAAACTTAGACAAACTGAGATAGTCTTAAATGCAATTATAACAAACATAAACTAAACCCAGTTATATTATAGCACAAGTTCAGCTTTGTAACTATCAAAATAAGCATGTATTGATTAACGAATAAAACATCTATTAATATACTAAAGACTTGTATATATACTTATTATCTATTCTCTGATGTTCCAGCAAATGTAAGCTATATATTAATTAAGAACCTTGTTTGAAAAAATTAATTAGCAGTATAGTTAACAGATGATATATACGTGTTACACTAAAAAGGTAAGTTAAAGAAAAACAAATTGTAGTGTACGCATCTACTGCGTTTCCCCTTAATGTGACAAAGTAGACGAATATATAAAGAAATTTATTTAATATTATATGGAAAAGCATAACTAATAAAGTAAAGGAACCTGCAAAAATATTAACAGGTTCCTTTTAAAATCGGACAATTTCTTAATCAATTAAATTTTGAATTTCTGGATCATTACGTTTAAATTTTCAGCCAATAGCGCCTGGTTTTGTGTAGACTTGGATATCTCCTCTATTGAAGCTGAAGTATCAAGAATATTTTTTACTATTTCTGCCGAGCTTGATGCAGTTTCTTCGGAGGTTGATGCTACATTCTGGACTGCCAAATTAACCTGTGAGATCGTTTCAGTCATTACCTCAGCTGCGGCTGCAATTTCCTCGGACATTTTATTTAAGTAAACCGCATCATTTTCGTAGCTTGAACCAGCTTCTATCAGCAACTCATAATCAGGCTGCACGCTGTTTTCAATGAATTGCAGTATTTCTTCCGCATTCTGGGACAGGTTATAAAATGCTGATTGTACTTCTTTAACCATATTTTGGATTTCTTTGACCGATTGTGAAGACTCCTCGGCAAGATTTTTAACTTCTTCTGCCACTACGGCGAAACCTTTGCCTGATTCACCGGCTCTGGCTGCTTCTATTGCTGCATTCAGCGCAAGAAGATTGGTCTGGGAAGCAAGACTTGCAATAGATTCTGTTACAACTCTGACCTCGTCCACAATTTTCCCTTTCTCAATGGCCATTAGTATTTTCTCGTGTTTTTCCTCATATAATAATCTTGTATTTTCAATAGAGTTTTGTCCTTTGGACTTAATTTCTGCAGCGCGCTTTTGAATTTCCTGTGAAGAACTGCTGGCATCCTTCACCTTGGTATAAAGTGAACCGGTTGTATTGTCTATTTCCTGGATGGATGCGCTGACCTGTTCCGTTGTGGCGCTTAATTGCTCATTGCCTTTAGAGATCTGGTTGACGGATTCATTGACATACTGCATTCTTGCAGTGATTTCTTCAGTGGTTGCCGAAAGTTCCTGACTGGAAGCGCTTAAATCACCTACTCTGCTTGTGATATCAAGTATCAGTTTTCTAGTATTTTCTGCAGCTTTATTTAATGCGCCTGCAAGAGTTCCAAGTTCATCTTTGGAATTAATATTGATGGTTTTTGTGAGATCGCCTGCCTCTAACGCTTCACCGAATACCAGAACCTTTTTAAGATTTCTGGTGATATACGAACTTACCAGTATTACAAGAATTATAATTAGAGCGATTGTGATTATAATTATAGGAATCAGCTTATATAGTAAGGTATAAACCGAATTCTCCAATTCTTTTTGAGGCATTACAACGGAAAGAACCCACCCGGTTTCAGGAACAGGAGCATAGTACACAATATTAACCCCTTTATTATCGGTATATTCTCCTTTTGAATTTTGTCCGGAGATAAGATCTTTTCCCAGTTGAGCCAGGCTTTTGTTGGAATCGTCCTGTATCTTTAATTTCATTATTTTATCATGGGAGGAATTGGTCATATATGTTCCAGCTTTATTAACGAGAAATGCTTTCCCGCTTTTCCCAATTTTAATGTCACTAATCATTTTCTGAATACTGCTGAGATCGATATCGGCAGTGGTCACTCCCAGAAAATTATGCTGCTGGTCGTAAAAAGGGGCTGTGGTGGTTACCATGGTCTTTTTTGAGACATCATCATAATATGCATCGGACCATACTACACGATCCTTTGTAGTAATTGCATTTTTATACCAATCCCAATGGGGATAGTCATATTCAGCCGTCGTATAATCATCGGTATATACTATTTTACCTCCATCCCTGTAGGCATATGGTCCGAAGTATTTTAATCCGGCTTTATATTTAAAGGGTTCAAACCATACTCCAGCACCGAGGGTATCATTGTTTAAACTGACAAAATTCTCCACAAGAGATACATACTGTTCCTTTGACATCTGCAATCCCGAAACTTCAACCGTACGCGCAAGGGCATCCGGTATTTTACCATGAACGTTCAGGGATTTTTGAACTGTATCGATTAAATATTCAAGCTTGTACTGCATTTTACTGTCAACTTCATTTTTTAAGAGATTTTCCGAATTGAAATAAGTTATGAGTGATAGTCCTAAAAGAGAAACAATAATTATTGGCAAAAGAAAAAACAGGATTTTTGCCTTAATGGAAATGAATTTTAGCATGTCGATACCTCCAAGTGCAATTTATTTTTGCAATAGATTTACTTTTTCAGGCATGCAAGGATGTCGTATTAGAGTTGGCGTTTATTATATGATTCGACATATTTTAAAAAAATCCTTTTTATTAAACTGTAAAAATTGTTCAAAATAGGTAGAAACATAATATGGATTAAAACTAGCAATATATATTTGTTTGATATAATATGGCGCAGAGAACATCAGAGGTGAAGGGGCACTATTTTTACCATGTAAAAAACTGTATAGAGGTTATATTTACAATAGAATAGGTAGGTTTTGCATACATAAAATATTGCTACACAACCTCTTATAATGTATACTTATTATACAAAGAATGGAAAAGAAAAGGCTGATTATAGCTTGTAGAAGCAATACAAAAAGGTAAGGTGGCATTATGAAGAAAAAGCGCTATATTATTATATTAATTATTGCATTATGCTTTGAAGGGTGTAGTAGCTCTGTTGCTAATAATACTAACCATAGCCAAAGTAAAAAAAGTAACATAAGTAATCAAGAAATTAAGCCTACTCAATTACCAAGCCCGACAATAAGCCCATTTAAAAGTACTAGTTCTAGTAACGAAACTCAACACCCTGATATGCGCATTGGAAGTACATATTTACCGTTGTTAAATTTCATTCTTGGCGCGAAATATACTAGCACCGGCATGTGGGATGATGGAAGGAATTATAAAGAACAATCTGTAAAGTTATCCGCAAAAGAGTACAAGTGTGGAATTGGTTGTTGTATGATCAGTAACTTTACCAATGAGCATATTTCTTATAATATAGGATCTTCATATAAGAAACTTACTGGCTATTTTGGGATAAGTGATGAAACTGATACTACAAATAAGGAAAAAGTACAGCTTAAAATTTTAGGTGATGGAAATGAACTTTATACCAGCCCAAAAATAAAATTAGGAGATAAACCACTTAAGGTAGAGGTGGATTTAAAAGGGGTTCAGCTATTAAAAATTGAATTTATCCGTCAAGCAGATAAAAATGCAGTATTTCCAGTTATTCCGGTATTAGCTGAACCTAAATTAGAATAATTCAACAAGAATATATGATATTTAGAAAAATTTCTATGCTGAGCAACTTCAAAAAAGAGTTAGATAAAAAGCAATTAATCTTTTACATTTGCCTATCGCAAAATAACGTTAAAGCGTTCGTTATTTTGCTCCGTCAAATGTAAGATTAATAGTGCTTTTTATATAGATAAGATTACTGAATATGTGGTTAAAAAAGCAGGAGAGCTTGCGATATTAAGTATGAGCTTTTTCAATGCAAAAAAATACCTGTCTATCAAACCTCGAATTCTATCGATAAATATTGTGCCATTTTCAATTTCTATAATAAAGAGGAGGGATTATATTGAAATGGTTTAACAATTTACGGATCCAAAGCAAGCTATTCTTACTAGTAGGTATATCTTTTGCCATATTACTTGCTCTGAGTGTATTCACTTATTCCCGTTTTAATTTGATGGGGAGTCTGCAGGATGCCGGCTACAGCAGAGATAAGGATGCCCTACTTGTCACCAACGCCGAATACCTTGACAAACATATGTATACGGTAGTGGCAGATGCAGAAATTAACATGAATTTTGAAGATTCAAAAAATCAATGGAACACAGTAAAAGTTGAAGCACTGGATGAAATGAGCAAAGTAAAAAAGATTGTAGATACCGAAGAAGAGAAGAAATGCGCCAGTGAAGCAGAGATTGCGTTAAACGATTTCATCACCCTATATGAATCAAAAATGCTCCCTTACCTTGAAAAAAACAAAAAGATGGATGACAACGTCAGGGAATTGGATGCCCAGTTTGACGCCATAAAAGAAAGAATAAGCGCCCCTCTTGTCAAAATTGCAGACTCAATCGGCAAGGAATCTGAAGCAGGGGATACAACCTTTGATGTGGAAAGAAGAAATTCCTTAAATATCTTTATTGCAATATGTATTGTTGGTCTTGCTCTACTTTTGGCAATTTCCATTGTTATTATTAATTTAATAAAAAAACCCATCATTAAGACCGTTGAAGTAATCAATGAAATGGCGCTTGGCCATCTGGACAAGAGGCTAAACCTTGGAACTTCGGATGAAATTGGTGTTATGGGAAAAACATTGGATCAATTTGCAGAAGATTTGAAGAATAATATTGTAGGTACGGTGGCTAAACTGGGTGAGGGGGATTTATCTGCCAATGTCAAAGCTAAAGACGACAGGGATGAAATTTCCCCTGCGCTAAATAAAACCATCCAGTCCATTCAAGGCCTTGTGTCCGAGGTCGTATTGCTATCTAAATCCGCAGTAGATGGAAATCTTAGCCAAAGAGGAAAAGCTGACAACTTCAAAGGCGCATATAAGGATATTATTGATGGGGTCAATAAGACACTGGATTCGGTTATTGGCCCTCTGAATATAGCTGCAGGCTAT